>NZ_JAALEH010000117.1:0-13599 GCF_011058195.1 Rhodococcus sp. 14C212
GCTGGGGGTGCAGGGCCCGGGCGGAGACGTCCGAGGCGCCTGCCGCGGCGCCGCCCACCGGCATGCGGCCCTACCGGGGCCTCGAGGCGTACCGCGAGCGCGACGCACAGCTGTTCTTCGGCCGTAGCCGGAGTGTGCGCGAGCTCGTCGAGACCGTCGTCGCCGCCCACGGGCACGGCATCGTGGTGGTGACCGGCGCCTCCGGCGTCGGCAAGTCCTCGCTCGTGCAGGCCGGCCTCATCCCGGAACTGTGCCGCGACGACCGCTGGCGGCCGGTGGTCCTGACTCCGGGGCGGCACCCCGTGGCGCAGCTCGTCGAGTGCATACCCGAACTCGCCGAGATCTCGGACGCGGACGGGCCCTCCGCCGTCGCACGGCTGCGCGCCGCCGCCGACCGTCAGGGCAGCTCGGGCCTGCTGATCGTCGTCGACCAGATCGAGGAACTGTTCACCCACTGCGAGGACCCGGCCGAACGCTCGGCGTTCCTGGCGCTCCTCGATCGGGCCGCGACCGTGGGCGACGGCGACACCCCGATCTCGGTGGTGGCCACGCTGCGGTCGGACTTCTACGAGCGGGCCGTGACGTATCCCGTGCTGGCCCGGGCGCTGGAGCGGCACAGCAAGACGGTCCAGCCCCTGACCCGCGATGACCTGGTGGAGGTCATCTCCGCACCGGCGCGGCTGCTCGGCCTGCGGTTCGAGGCGGGGCTGGTGGAGCTGATCCTGCACGACCTCGGCGTGCTGACCGCCGACGACGTCGGCGGGGCGGAGCTACCGCTGCTGTCCCACCTGCTCGACACCCTGTGGGAACGCCGGCGCGGCGGCCACCTGACCGTGGCCGGCTACCGAGCCACCGGCGGGGTGCGCGGATCGATCGCCGCCAGCGCGGAACGCGCCTGGGAGGAGCTGGACGACCGTGGCCGGCGCCTCGCTCGCGCGATGCTCGTGCACCTGGTCTACGTGACCGACACCGGCACCGACGTGAAGATCCGACGTCCGCTGGACCGGTTGCTCGCCGTGGCCGGAGACGACGGCGACGCGGGGCGCCGGGTGGTCGACCACTTCGTCACCGCTCGCGTCCTCGTCGTCGACGCCGGCAGCGTCGAGCTGCTGCACGACGCCGTGATCGACGCCTGGCCGCGTTTGAAGTCCTGGATCCAGGCGGACCGCTCGTACGCGGCCCTGGGCCAGCAGATCGAGGCGGACGCCGCCGGCTGGGTCGCGGGACGGCGGCACGCGGACCTGCTCTACCAGCGCGGCCGGATGGACCTCATCGCCGAGCACGAGGCCGGGGACCTCGCGGGGCGGACGCAGGCCGTCGGCGTCGAGGCCGCGCTGAGCCCGACCGCGGTGGCCTTCCTCCGGGAATCGCGGCGGCAGATCCGCCGGCGGGCCCGGATCCGCAACGGCGCGATCGCCGCCCTCGTGTTGTCCACGATCGTCGCGGTGGTGATGGGGACGCTGGCCTGGGCGGGCAAGAACCGCGCGGAGGCCGAGCGCAGTGCCGCCCAGTTCCAGCAGGTCGTCGCGCTCGCCGACTCCATGCGCGAGCGGGACCCGTCCACCGCGGCCCAGCTGGCGCTCGCGGCGTGGCAGCTGCGGCCGGACAGCGAGGTCGCGTACTCGCGGCTCGTCGCGACCGAGCAGATGCCGCTGGCGCTGCCTCTCGAAGGCCACAGCGGTCCCGTCTACGGGGTGGCGATCACGCCGGACGGTTCGACCCTCGCCTCGGCCAGCGACGACGGCAGCGTGCGCCTGTGGGACCTGTCCGACCGGACCGCCCCGCGGCCGCTCGGAGCGCTGGTGTCGGACGAGCCCGAGTATCTGGCATCGGTCTCGTTCAGCCCGGACGGCACCCTGCTCGCGGCGGGTGGGGCGACGGGTGCGGTGTGGATCTGGGACGTCACGGATCGCGATCGGCCCGTCGCCCTGCTCACCGCCGAGGTGCTCGTGCCGGAGGTCGTCCACAACGTGCGGTTCAGCCCGGACGGTCGGTTGCTCGCCGTCCCGTACGACAACGGGTCGGTGGTGCTCGTCGACACGAGCGAACCCCGGACGCGGGAATTTCCCCGCACCGTCCTGCCCGCGCACGGGGCGGCCGTGCGGACCGTGGCGTTCCACCCCGGCGGCACCGTGCTGGCCACGTCGAGCGACGACCGCTCGGTGCGGTTGTGGGACCTGACCGACCCGGCCGCCGCCGCGCCGCTCGGCGAGCCGCTGACCGGCTTCCGCGACGTGGCGCATTCCGTCGCGTTCGCCCCCGACGGCCGGACCCTCGCGGTCAGCAGCGACGACGGCGTCCTCACGCTCTTCGACACCGCCGAGCCCGGGGCGGTGCGGCCGGTCGGCCCGCCCGTGCAGGCCCACACCGGTGGGGTGTGGACCGTGGCGTTCGCACCCGACGGCCGCACCCTGGCGAGCGCGTCGTGGGACGGGACCGCGAAGCTGTGGTCGATCGACTCGGAGACGCGAGCGGTCGACGAGATGCGGCCGGCCCTCGCCGGCAACGGCGGCGGCGTCCCGGCGCTCGCGTTCACCCCCGACGGTGCCGCGCTGGTCACCGGCGGTCACGACGGCACCATCCGGGTCTGGACGCTGCCGCGCGGACGCGTGCCGGTCGCGGATTCCGCCCTGACCCTCCCGGCCATCGACCGCACCGGCTCGCTCGTCGCGACCGGGGGCTACAACCCCACCGTGCCGTTGTGGCGGATCGGCTCCGACGGGCGCTGGTCACCGCTCGGTGCCGTGAACCGCCCGCGACCGCTGGGGGGTGCGGTGACGACCGCCCTGTCGCCCTCCGCCGCGACCCTGGCCACGGCCTCGACGACGGACGGCGAGGTCCACCTGTGGGACGTCCGGGACCCCACCGTTCCGCGGCTCTGGGCGAACCCGATCGTGACCGAGACCCGGTTCACGTCCGAACTCGCATTCGGCCCCGACGGCACCACCCTCGTCACGGGAGACGACGACCACTCCCTCGTGCTGTGGGACGTGTCGGATCCGGCGCGTCCGGTGAGCCGGGGGGCGCCGCTGCGGGGTCCGACGAACCTCGTCCGCGCGGCGGCGTTCGCGCCGGACGGGCGGCACCTCGTGGTGGCGAGCGCGGACGGCTCGCTCTACGCCTGGAACGTCGCCGATCCCGCGGCCCCGGTCGCGGTGCCGGTGTCGGACGGCCATGCCACCGGCGTCAACGCCCTCGCGTTCAGCGCCGACGGCAACGTCCTCGCCACCGGCGGGGACGACCACACGGTCCGCGTGTGGGACCGCGGACCCGACGGATCGTTCACCGTCCGCCCCGAGGCGCTGCGCGGGCACACCGGCACCGTCTATTCGGTGTCGGTGACGCCGAACGGCCACGAGGTGGTCAGTGGCAGCGACGACGGCACGGTGCGGCTGTGGCACGTCGGCGACCCGGAGGACATGCACCCGGTGGGCGGCCCGATCACCGACGTCGGCGTCGGGCGGTGGCAGGTCGGCTTCCTGCCGGGCAGCAACGCCGTGATCGCGGCGGGTGGCGACGGGATGGTGCGCACCTGGGGCCTGGACGTCGAGTCGATCATCGCGCGGATCTGCGCGGCGACGACGGGCCGGATCACCGCATCGCTGCCGCAGTCCGATCTGCCGGTGGCCGGCCGGACGGTGTGCGGGGGCTGAGCGCCAGGATGCTGGCGGCCTTGTCGAGGCACTCCTGCCATTCGGCGTCCGGATCGGAATCGATGGTGATGCCACCGCCGACGCCGAGACCACACGACCCCGGCGTGTCCGCGTCCCCGCGGCCGAACTCGACGGTGCGGATCGCCACGTTGAGTTCCAGCCCGGCGAGCGGGCTGGCCATGCCCACGGTGCCGCAGTACACGCCCCGCGGGTGCGGCTCCCACACCTGCAGGAACTCCCGCGCCCGGAGCTTGGGACAGCCGGTCACCGAGGCCGGCGGGAACGCGGCCCCGAGCAACTGCGCGGTGTCCACACCGGCCCGCAGCGTGGCCGCGACGGTGGACACCAGGTGCCAGACCCCGGGGGCCGGATGCACCCCGAGCAGATCCGGCACGGTGACGGTTCCGGTCTCGGCGACGCGTCCGAGGTCGTTGCGCACGAGGTCCACGATCATCACGTTCTCCGCGACGTCCTTGACGGACGCGCGCAGCCGGGCCGGATCCGCGCCGATCGGGAGCGTGCCCTTGATCGGGCTCGACGTCACCCGGTCGTCGTGGCGCGCGAGGAACAACTCCGGCGACAGCGACGCGACCGCCCCCCACCCGCCCGCGACGTAGGCGGCCCGGGCCGGCGCGGTGCGCTCGATCCCGTCGGCGAAGAAGTGCAGGGGGCTGCCCGACCAGGCGCCGGTGAAGCGAGTGCACACGCACGCCTGGTAGACCTCGCCGGCCCGGATCGCGTCCAGGCATTGCCGCACGCCGCGGCGGTGGGCGCCGCGGTCCGGCGCGGTCCAGTCGATGCGCCACGGCGCCCGACCGGACGCCTCGGGCGCCTCGCGGACGGCGGCGGCGAGCCCGGCCGGGCACGGCGCGTCGGTGAGGCTCTCGTACCACCAGCAGCCGTCGTGGTCGAGCCGCAGCACGGTGTCCGCCCACCCCCCGGCCGCGCGAGGCAGCGCCGGGTGGGCGGGGGCCCGGTCCGGGTACGCCAGGTAGCCGATCCAGCCCCCGCCGACGACCGGCCCGTCGTCGCCGGTGCGCAGGGACGGGCCGTCGCGCAGGACGAACGCGTCGGAAGGCGGGGTGGCGACGGCGTGGACCCGGGGCGCGAGGACCGCCGCCGCGCCGAACCACGTGCCGGTCAGTGCGGCCGGCGGGGGCGCTCCCGCCGCCTCGGCGCGGGCGCCGAGCAGCCGCAGCACCTGCGCCGGGCTACCCCCGCCGCCGAGCCGTTCCATCCGCATGGGCACAGCCTCCCATGCGCCGCCGGACCGGGCCGAATCACACCCGGGCGCTCAGCGGACCCGCGGCATCACCCTGTCCGCCGCGCCGAGCTTGTCCGGGTTCCGCACCACATACAGGCCGGTGACCAGGCCCGCGTCCATCTCGATCATCATGACGAGGTCGAGCCGCTCGGCCGAGTACACCGCCAGCGCGGGCAGACCGTTGAACGCCGCGAACTCGAATCGCATGTCGGGCAGGGGCTTGCGCCCCAGGTTCCGCAACAGCCGCGCGACCTGCTTCGCCCCGGACACCGGAACCCGTGCGGCCGTGGCCTTGCCCCCGCCGTCGGCGACGTAGACCACGTCCGGGGACAGCACCTTCATCAGCGCCTCCACGTCGCCGGTGCCGGCGGCGGCGAGCAGTTCCTCGACCACCCGGCGGGTCTCCGCGCCGGACGCCGTGTACCGCTTGCGCCGCGCGTGCACGTGGTTCCGGGCGCGGTGGGCGATCTGCCGCACCGTCGCCTCCGGCCTGCCGACCGCCGCCGCGATCTGGGCGTGGTCGAATCCGAACACCTCGCGCAGCACGAACACCGCCCGTTCGAGCGGGCCGAGGGTCTCGAGCACCAGCATCATCGCCATCGACACCGACTCCGCGAGCAGGACGTCCTCGGCGGCGTCCGGCGCCGTGCGTACCGGCTCCGGCAGCCACGGCCCGACGTAGTCCTCGCGGCGCCGCTGCGCGGTGCGCAGCGCGTTCAGCGCCTGCCGGGTGACCACGCGGCTCAGATACGCCCGGGGGTTGGCGACCTCGTCGAGGTCCACCTCGGCCCAGCGCAGGTAGCTGTCCTGCAGGATGTCCTCGCTGTCGGCGACGCTGCCGGTGATCTCGTACGCGATGCCGAACAGCAGGCCGCGGTGCCGGGTGAACAGCTCGTCGTGCGTCATCGCGGCGCCGCGATCGGATCGGGCGCGGCGGCCGGTCCCTTCGGGAAGGGATAGCCGTGCCCCCGGGCCTGCCGGCGCAGTGTCCACACCGTTCCGCGCACCACCATCTCCTTGCCGAATGCGCCCAACGTACCGCGCAGCGCGCCACCGCGGGCCGTGTCGTCCGGGCGGGTGAGCTGCACGACGCCGGAGGTGCGGCCCAGCGAGATGCACTGCGCCACGAACCCGAGCGACAGCGGCTGTGGGTCCGTGCCCGCCAGCAGCGCCCACGCCGTGTCCGCGCCGTGCGCGCCGAGCGGCAGCGCCGCCTGGCAGCTCATACGGATGTGATCCTGGCCGTCCACGGTCACCGCGTCGCCCACCCCCACGACGTTCGCCGCGCCCGTACTCCGCAGGGTGGCGTCGACGCGGAGCCGACCGGTCCCGTCGACCGGCAACCCGCTCCGCCGGGCCAGGTCGGGCACCGTGAAGCCGCCCGCCCAGATCGTGAGTTCCGCGGGCACCGCTTCGCCGTCGGCGAGCAGCACCTCCCGCTCGGTGACCGCGACGACCCGGCCCGGCCGCACCCGGACACCGAGCCGTCGCAGCCGCGCGGCGACGAACCGCCGGGTGGCACCGGGCAGGTGGGCGACGGGGTCCCCGACGAGGGTGCAGGTCAGGTCAGGATGCGCCTCGGCGATCTCGGCGGCCGATTCGACGCCGGTGAGCCCGCCGCCGACGACCACCACGCCGGCACCGTCGCCGAGGCCGTCAAGCGCGGCGGCGGTGTCCATGGCGCGTTCGAACTCGGCCGGCGAGTGCAGCCGGTCGGCGCCCGGGATCGCGGGCACGCCGGCGCCGCTGCCGACGGCGTAGATCGCGACGTCGAACGGCAGCGCCGTCCCGTCGGCGAGCAGCACACGATCCGCACCGATCTGCACCGCGGTGCCGAGGTGCACGACCGCCGCCGGGTGCAGCACCTCGGCGAGGTCGTGCGCGGCCGCACCGGACCCCGCCGCGAGCTGGTGCAGCCGCACCCTCTCGACGAACACCGGTCGCGGGTTGACGACCGTCACCGATACCTCCGGATGCGCGGCGAGCATGCGGTTCGCTGCCATCACGCCCGCGTACCCGGCCCCGAGCACCACCACGTCGGTTGCCATCCTGACCACCCCTTCTGTTGTCGACGATCTCCGCGGTCGTGCATGGGACACCGGCCGGCCTGCGAATGTGACAGGTGCGGCGTGGCAGTGCTCACACGGCCGGGCCGCTACGGGGAACCCGGGTCGAGGAAGGCCGACTCGGCCGCGTCCCGGCCCGCGAACCACCCCTCGGCGTCGACGCTGCGTGTGCGCGTCGACCGGGTCGTCGGGAACAACCGGCGGAACTCCGAGTCCACGGCCTCGGAGCGACGGGCCAGCAACGGGGCGAGCTGCGTGACGGCCATGCTCGCGTCGGCCGCGGCGGCCGCGGTGGCGCACACGTCGGCCTGCCGCAGCCGTTCGCCGATCCGGTATGCGTACCCGGCCAGGAAGGCGCGCCGGAACGCCGTCGCCGCGCCGCCGGTGCGGCCCTCGGTCCCGGTCGCGCCGCCGGTGCGGCCCTCGGTCCCGGCCGCGCGCATGGCCCGGCTCGCCTGCAGCGACAGCGACGTGAACAGCACTTCGACCTGTTCCAGGTCGACGTCGGCGCCGACGATCGTGGCGATCCCGACCTTGGTGAACCACACCGTGCGCGTGCGGTTCGCGTTCCCGATCGCGGTGAGCAGCAGCACCTTCTCCTTCGCGTACGGGTTGTCGACGTGCACGCGGCGCGCCCGCGCGGCGCCGGTGTCGGCGCCGGTGAGCAGGGCCGCGCCGATCGCGTACCGGGTCATCAGCTCCTGCGCCTTGGCGGTGAGGGTCTCGGCCTCCTCCGGATAGTCCGTGGACTCGGCCTTCGCCAGGAGGCCGCGGATCCGTGCGAGCACCTTCGGGTCCGGGCACAGGGATTCGCCGGCCGTGGGGGCCGGGCGCAACGGCGGCCACTGCGACGGCGGCGGCAGGAGAGGGGCGAACCGCGGCAGGTACTTCCAGGCGAACGCCAGCCCCATCACCTGGAAGCGGGACAGGCCGGGCAGCTCGCGCAGCAGTTCCGCGCCGAGGTCGCGCACCGGTGCGTCGGGCGGAACCCGCTCGGCGATCCGCACGGCACCGGGACAGCGCTCGGCGATCACACCGAGCTGCTGCACCCAGTCCACGGGCGCCCGGTCGGCCGCGTGGCTGCGCCGGGCGTCGTACAGCACCACGGCGGCCGCCAGCGGGACGTCCGTGGCATCGCCGGAACGGGCCGTCACGTGCAGCACGTCGGCGGGTTGCCAGCCGCGCTCGTACGCGGCGCACAGTTCGTCGAGAAGTGGCCGGGTGCCGAGGTGGAAGACCTCGTCCGATGCGTCGGACCCAGGCGCCGCCTGTCGAAAGTGTGTTCTATCTCGCCCCATGCGCGGGAGTGTGCACGAGGCCACCGACAGGCGGCGGGACGCCTATTCGTACCGCGGGAACACCGGGGCCGGAGCGGGCAGTTGCGTGCCCGGGGCGAGGCGGGTGGCGATGTCCGCGAACTGCCGCGCCTGCGGGTCCTGGCCCACCAGGTCGAGGATCTTCGCGGCCGAATCGGGCATCACCGGCTGCACGAGCAGGCCGACGATCCGTACGACCTCGAGCGTCACGTACAGCACCGTCGCCATCCGGGCCGGGTCCGTCTTGCGCAGCACCCACGGTGCCTGCGCGGAGAAGTACCGGTTCGTCTCGCCGAGGACGTGCCAGATCGTCTCCAGTGCGAGGTGCAGCGCCTGCACGTCGAACTCGGCCCGAACCTTCTCGAGCAGAGCGTCGGCCTGCGCGAGCAACGCGCGGTCGTCCTCGGTGAAGTCGCCGGGGGTCGGCACCACGCCGTCGAGATTCTTGGCGACCATCGTCAGCGAGCGCTGCGCCAGGTTGCCGAGTTCGTTCGCCAGGTCCGCGTTGATGCGGGTCACGATCGCTTCGTGGCTGTAGCTGCCGTCCTGGCCGTAGGAGATTTCCCGCAGCAGGAAGAAGCGCAGCGGATCGAGGCCGTACTGATCGACCATCTCGAGCGGGTCGACGACGTTGCCGACCGACTTGGACATCTTCTCGCCCTTGTTGAACAGGAAGCCGTGCACGAACACCCGCTCGGGCAGCTCGATTCCGGCCGACATCAGGAACGCCGGCCAGTACACGGTGTGGAACCGGGTGATGTCCTTGCCGATGATGTGCAGGTTCGCGGGCCAGTAGCGGCGGAACGACTCCGCCTCCGTGTCGGGGAAGCCCGCGCCCGTCAGATAGTTGGTGAGCGCGTCCACCCACACGTACATCACGTGCTCGGGGTGGTCCGGCACCGGCACGCCCCAGTCGAAGGTGGTGCGCGAGATCGACAGATC
The DNA here is from genome assembly GCF_011058195.1 of Rhodococcus sp. 14C212. Taxonomy (NCBI): domain Bacteria; kingdom Bacillati; phylum Actinomycetota; class Actinomycetes; order Mycobacteriales; family Nocardiaceae; genus Rhodococcus; species Rhodococcus sp. 14C212. The sequence goes on from NZ_JAALEH010000117.1 coordinate 9,242, forward strand.
CTTCAGCCCGCCGGAGACGAAGCTGACGATCTCGTTGCGCCGGGTGGCGGGGGCGATGAAGTCCGGTCGCTCCTCGTACAGCTTCAGCAGCTTGTCCTGATACGCCGAGAGCCGGAAGAAGTACGTCGACTCCTCCGTCCACTCCACCGGGGTGCCCGACTCGGTGGCGATGCGCGCACCGTCCTCGAGCACCGTCGTCTCGGCTTCGGCGTAGAACGCCTCGTCGCGCACCGAGTACCAGCCCGAGTAGGTGTCGAGGTAGATGTCGCCGTTGTCGGCCATGCGCTGCCAGATGGCCTTGCTCGCCTCGCGGTGATCGGCGTCCGTGGTGCGGATGAACCGGTCGAAGGAGATGTTCAGCGACTTGTCCATGGCCTCGAACACCCCGGAGTTGCGGGCCGCGAGGTCCCGTACGTCCAGACCCTCCTTCGCCGCCGTCTGCTGCATCTTCAGGCCGTGCTCGTCGGTGCCGGTCAGGAAGAACACGTCGAAGCCGTCGAGGCGCTTGAACCGGGCGATCGCGTCCGAGGAGATGTACTCGTAGGCGTGGCCGATGTGCGGGGCGCCGTTCGGGTAAGCGATCGCGGTCGTCAGGTAGAACGGCGGGCGGGAGGCGGCAGGAGCAGTCATGGTGCGTCCACTTTATAGGTAGATAGTGTATGGGCCGTGAGCCGAACCCGCCCCGCGCCCGAGCCTCCGCAGCCGCTCTCGCCTCTCGTCGATGCCCACACGCACCTCGACGCGTGCGGCGCGCACGACGCCGAGTCGGTGGCGGCGATCCTCGACCGGGCGGCCGCGGTCGGGGTCGGACGGGTGGTCACCGTCGCCGACGACATCGTCGCCGCCCGCTTCGCCGTGGACGCCGCGCATTGGGACGAGCGGGTCTACGCCGCCGTGGCGATCCACCCCACCCGTGCGAACGCGCTCGACGACGCCACCCGGGCCGAGATCGAGAAGCTCGCCGCCGACCCGCGCGTGGTCGCGGTGGGGGAGACCGGCCTGGACCTGTACTGGCCCGGCAAGCTCGACGGATGCGCCGACCCGATCGAGCAGGAGGACGCGTTCCGCTGGCACATCGAGCTGGCCAAACGGCTCGGCAAGACCCTCATGGTCCACAACCGCGACGCCGACGCCGAGTTGCTGCGCGTGCTGCACGACGAGGGGGCGCCGGAGACGGTGATCTTCCACTGCTTCTCGTCGGACGCGGACATGGCGCGGGCCTGCGTCGATGCCGGTTACCTGCTCAGCTTCTCCGGGACAGTGAGTTTCAGGAACGCCGCGGCGCTGCGTGCCGCGGCCCCGCTGGTGCCGCTCGAGCAGGTGCTGGTGGAGACGGACGCCCCGTTCCTGACGCCTCATCCGTTCCGCGGCGCGCCCAACGAGTCGTACTGCCTGCCGTACACGGTGCGGGCGCTGGCGGAGGTGCGCGGTGCGGACCCGGCCGAACTGGCCGCCGCGACCACCGCGAACGCCGAACGGGTGTACGGACTTTCGTAACGGTGTCGCCGTTCCGAGGCGGCCGGCCCGCGCGGCCGGGACAATGGACGGCATGCACAGCTTCGTCTACAACGCTCAGCCGTCACGGGTGGTGTTCGGGCCGGGAACCGCGGCGCGGGTCGCCGACGAGGTGCGCCGCCTCGACCGGTCCCGGGTTCTCCTGCTCGGTGGTGAGCACGTCCGTCCGCAGGTGGAACTCGTCGAGAAGGCCCTCGGTGGGTTGCAGGTCGCCCGGTTCGACGGCGCCGTCATGCACACGCCCGTGGCGGTCACCGAGAAGGTGCTGAGCCTGGTCTCCGAGCACGACATCGATGCCGTCGTCGCCGTGGGCGGGGGGTCGACGACGGGACTGTCGAAGGCGATCGCGGTGCGCACCGGCGTGGACCAGGTGATCCTGCCGACCACCTATGCCGGATCCGAGGTCACTCCCGTCCTCGGGGAAACCGCGGACGGTGTGAAGACCACGCACTCGTCGCCGGCCATTCTGCCCGAGACCGTCATCTACGACGTCGAGTTCACCCTGTCGATGCCGATCCCGATGGCGCTGACCAGTGCGATCAACGCGATGGCGCATGCCGTGGAGGCGTTGTACGCCGAGCACGCCAACCCGATCGTCGACACACTGGCGCTCGAGGCCATCCGTGCGATCGCCCGTGGCGTGCCGGTCCTCGGCGCCGACGCCGCGGACCGGGAGGGCCGCTCGGACCTGCTGCTCGCGGCGTGGCTGGCCGGCACGTGCCTGAGCGCGGTGGGAATGGGCTTGCACCACAAGCTGTGCCATGTCCTGGGGGGCAGTTTCGACCTGCCGCACGCGGCGACGCACACCGTGGTGCTACCGCATGTGATGGCGTTCAACGCGCCGTCGGTGCCGGCCGTGATGAGCCGCATCGCCGACGCCCTCGGCACCCCCACGGCCCCGGCCGGGGTCTTCGACCTGGTGGCGGCGGCGGGCGGCCCGACGACGCTGGCCGAACTGGGGATGTCCGAGGGCGACCTCGACGAGGCGGCACACCTGGCCACCGAGCGGCAGTACCCCAACCCGCGAGAGGTGACCCGGGTCGGGGTGCGGCGCCTGCTGGGGGACGCCTATGCCGGAGTTCGCCCCGAGTGACGGTGCGCGCTCGGTGTGTGCTCGCTCGGTGTGGGCGCGCTCGGTGTGTGCTCGCTCAGTGGGCGGTCGGGGGGTTGCGGCGCGGCCGGATCTGCGCGTTCGGCAGCGTCGGCGCGGGTAGCCGCGTCACCTTCCCGGTGTAGCCCTCGACCCGCCCGAAGCGATCCCCCTCGCGCTGCCACTCGTCCCGGAACGCGACGATCTCGTCGTGGCTACGGCCCACGAAGTTCCACCACATGACGATCTCCTCGCCGAACGGCGTACCACCGAGCAGGACGGCCCGGGCGGGTTCGTCGGTGAGGTTGACCAGGGGGAGCGTGGGGACTCCGGTGCCGACGTAGCCGAGCGCGGAGCGGGCGAGGACGGTGCCGGCGAGGCGGACGCTGCCGGTGTCGACGAGCAGACCGTGCTCGAACCCGGGGTCGACGGCCAATTCGACGGTCGCGCCCGGGTCGAGGGTGATCTCGGCGCCGAGCAGCGGGGTGAAGGTGTGCACGGGTGACGTGGACCCGGCGAGGGAGCCGAGGAACACGCTCACGGTCGCGCCCTCGATCCGGACGGGTTCGGGGGCATAGTGCTGGAAGTCGCGGGGTGCGCCGCGGTGCGCGTCGGGCAGGGCCACCCACAATTGGACGCCGTGCAGGACCGTCGTGGCCGGCGTGGAGACCTCCGAGTGGGCGATGCCGTGGCCGCCGGTCATGAGGTTCAGTTCGCCGGGGCGGACGAACGCGTGCTTGCCGAGGCTGTCGCGGTGCTCGATCTCGCCGGCGAACAGCCAGCTCACCGTCTGCAGGCCGGTGTGCGGGTGCGGCGCGACATCCATTCCGCCGGTGGCGGCGACGTCGTCGGGCCCGTAGTGGTCGGCGAAGCACCAGGCCCCGATGAGGGACCGGGCTCGCTGCGGCAGGGTGCGGCGGACCGGCATCGCCCGCGGGCCGCCGAGCGGCACCTCGCGGGAGGTGATGATCTGCACACGGGTGGGGGCGGGCTCGGATTCGCAGCGGATCTCGGTGGGTTCGGCGTCGACGTTGCTCATTTACAGGACCTTGCTTCCGTACATCTCGCCGAGAGGGTCGGCGATGAGTTCGATGCGGGCGCCGTCGGGGTCGCGGAAGTACAGCGAGACCTCACTGTGCTCGACGAGGTCGACGCCGGCGTCGGTCAGCTTGGTGCGCAGGCGTTCCCACCGGCCGGGCTCGACACTGATCGCAATGTGGTGCAGGCCGCCGAGGACCTCCCGGTAGGGCCCGACGTCGAGCCCGGGGAAGTCGAAGAACGCCAGCAGGTTTCCGTTGCCGATGTCGAAGAAGAAGTGCGAGGAACCGGGGTAGTCGCGGTTCTCGATCAGTTCGGTGAGGGGGAATTCGAGCACGTCCTGGTAGAAGCGCACGGTGCGTTCGACGTCGCTGCTGACGAGCGCGGTGTGGTGCAGCCCGCGGGCGGACGACGCGGGCCGCTCGCCGACGGGCCGGAGGTAACGGCTGCGCAGTTCCTCCCGCAGCGTCGCGGATCGACGGCTGCGCTCCTCTTCCACGCTGGTGCCCACGATGTTGCTCCTTCGGCCGGCGATTGCCCTTCGACGAGGAGCATACTCCATATCGTTGATTAATCAACGACTTTTCGGCGTCGATCCTTCGGCGGCCGGGGCGGCCGTGCACCCCAAGGTTGAACCTTCAACCTTGCGCAGCTACCGTGGACGCGGCTTCGATCGAAGGACGAGCCCCCCACCGCCCGCACCGAAAGGTCACCC
>NZ_JAALEH010000118.1:0-13537 GCF_011058195.1 Rhodococcus sp. 14C212
GGATCTGCGGTCGAGCGGGTCAGGATCGAGGTCATCGGCGCTCCTCACGGGATTCGGACATCGACAGCAATTTGCACAACACTGTGCAAGTTAGAAATTTGCACACGCGTGTGCAAGTAAAGTTGACGGACGTCACACCCAGCGGCGGAGGAAGGTGTCAGCGTGGCGGAACCGGTCCGGGGGCCGCGGCGGCGGACGAGCGGGAACCGAGCCCGGATCCTCGAGGCGGCGATGGGGTGTTTCGCCGCCGACCCGGACGCCAGCATGGACGACGTCGCGCAGGCCGCCGGCGTGGTGCGCCGCACCGTCTATGCCCACTTCCCGAACCGCGAGGCGCTCGTCGACGGCATCGCCGAGGAGGCGGCTGCCGCGCTCGCTGCCGCGGTCGACCGGCCGGACCCCGAGGAACCCGACCTGGCGCTCGCCGGCGCGGCGCTGATGACCTGGCCCGTCGGTGACCGCTTCCGCGTGCTGCTGTCCTTCGCGCGCAAGGAGGTCGGCGACGAGCGCATCGGCGAACTCATCGCCCCGCTGCGCGCCCGCACCCTCGCGATCGTGGAGCGGGGCTGCCGGTCGGGGGTGTTCTCCGCCTACCTTCCGGCCGTCGTCCTCGTCGGGATGCTCGAGGGGCTCACCATGGCCACCCTCGAGCAGGCCAATATCGGGGTGGTGCACGACGCCGGGGAGACTGTCGCCCTGGCCGCCCTCGTCCTCGTGGGGGTCCCGCCGGAGCGGGCCGTCGACGTCGTCCAGCGGGCCCAGCGCGCGCAGCGGGATCAGCGCGCGGCGCACGACCCGGGCGGCAATGCGGTGGGGCGCGGGGACGCCCGGCGCTAGACTGGCATCGTCACGACGCCCGTCGTGCGCGAGACGAACCGAAAGCAGGCCGTACCGTCCACGTGAGTGAACCAGACGACACCCGAGACACCGGGAACGCCGAACGGACCACCGTCCGTTCCAACCTGGACCTGCCGCCCGAAGCTGCGGCGCCGCTGCTCGGCTCGGCCGACGAGAATCTCATCGCCCTCGAACGGGCCCTCGGTGCGGACATCCACGTACGCGGCAACTCCGTCACCCTCACCGGCGCGCCGGCGGACGTCGCACTCGCGGAACGGGTGCTCGGGCAGCTCGTCACCCTCGTCGGACGCGGGCAGGCGGTGACCCCGGACGCGGTGCGCCGCACCGTGGGCATGCTCACGCAGGGCCTGTCCGACTCGCCGGCCGACGTCCTCAGCCTCGACATCCTGTCCCGGCGCGGCAAGACCATCCGGCCCAAGACCCTCAACCAGAAGCGCTACGTCGACGCCATCGACACCAACACGATCGTGTTCGGCATCGGACCCGCGGGCACCGGCAAGACGTACCTCGCCATGGCCAAGGCCGTGCAGGCGCTGCAGTCCAAGCAGGTCACCCGCATCATCCTCACCCGGCCCGCCGTCGAGGCCGGGGAGCGGCTCGGCTTCCTGCCGGGCACGCTGCACGAGAAGATCGACCCGTACCTGCGCCCGCTGCACGACGCGCTGCACGACATGATGGACCCGGAAGCCATCCCGAAGCTGATGCAGGCCGGGGTCATCGAGGTTGCGCCGCTGGCGTACATGCGCGGACGCACCCTCAACGACGCGTTCATCATCCTCGACGAGGCGCAGAACACCACCGCCGAGCAGATGAAGATGTTCCTGACGCGACTCGGCTTCGGTTCCAAGATCGTCGTCACCGGCGACACCACGCAGGTGGACCTGCCCGGCGGCGCCCGCTCCGGGCTGGCCGCCGCCGCCGAGATCCTCGAGGGCATCGACGGCATCCATTTCGCCGTCCTCGACAGCAGCGACGTGGTGCGGCACCGGCTCGTCTCCGACATCGTCGACGCCTACGAGCGTTTCGAGGCCGATCGGCCGGCCGGCGTCGCGATGGGCAACCGGGCCCAGCGGCGGGCAGCAGCCCAGAGCCGGGTGCCGCGCCGGTGACCGTGACCGAGCGCCCTGCCCGTCTCGCCCCCGCCGTGTCCGCATCCGCCCAGAAGGAACGCCACAGATGAGCATCGAGATCTCGAACGAGTCGGGGATGGACGTCGCCGAGGAGGACCTGATCGACATCGCGCGGTTCGTCATCGCCCGGATGGACGTGCATCCGGCCGCGGAACTGTCGATGGTGCTCGTCGACTCCGACACCATGGCCGATCTGCACATGCGCTGGATGGACCTGCCCGGCCCCACCGACGTGATGTCCTTCCCCATGGACGAACTCGAACCCGGCGGCCGTCCCGACGCCCCCGAGCCCGGCCCCTCGATGCTCGGCGACATCGTGCTGTGCCCGTCCTTCGCCGCGGAACAGGCCGACAAGGCCGGCCATTCGCTGGCGCACGAACTCGCCGTGCTCACGGTCCACGGGATGCTGCATCTGCTCGGATACGACCACGCCGAGCCCGACGAGGAGAAGGAGATGTTCGGTCTGCAGAACCAGCTCCTCGAGGAGTGGTACGAGGAACTCCGGCGCGCCGAGCACGAGGCCAGGCTCGCGGCCCGCGATCAGCAGCTCCTCGGCAAGGCCGGCTTCTTCGACCCGACCGAGCGGTAGCGGCCTCGTGATCGGAGCACTGGCGTGAGCGCCCCCGCGCTCGTCGTCGTCGCCGTCGTGCTGGTGGCGCTCGGCGGGCTGTTCGCGGCGGTCGACTCGGCGTTGAACACCGTCTCCCCGGCCCGCGTGGAGGAACTCGCCAAGGGCGAGCGACCCAGCGCGCAGAAGCTGCTGGTGATCCTCGGGGACCGGCCGCGGTACGTCAATCTCATGGTGCTGCTGCGCATCCTGTGCGAGATCACCGCGACGGTGGTGCTGGTGGCGGCGCTGCTCGACTGGATGGACCACACCGGGGCGCTGGTCGCCAGCGCCGTGATCATGGTGCTCGTGGACTACATGGTGATCGGCGTGGGCCCCCGTACCCTCGGTCGCCAGCACGCGTACCCCATCGCCCTGGCCGGGACGGTGCCGCTGCGCGTGATCGGTGTCCTGCTCGGTCCGCTGAGCCGGCTGCTGATCCTGATCGGCAACGCGATCACCCCCGGCCGGGGATTCCGGAACGGGCCGTTCGCCAACGAGATCGAACTGCGCGAGCTGGTGGACATGGCGCAGGAGCGCGGTGTCGTCGCCGCCGAGGAACGGCGAATGATCCAGTCGGTGTTCGACTTCGGTGACACCACCGCGCGCGAGGTGATGGTGCCGCGCCCCGAGATGGTGTGGATCGAGGTGGACAAGACCGCCGGCCAGGCGACGTCGCTCGCGGTGCGCAGCGGGCACTCCCGCATCCCCGTGATCGGCGAGAACGTCGACGACATCCGCGGCGTCGTGTACCTCAAGGACCTGGTGCAGCAGACCTACTATTCGCGCGACGGCGGCCGGAGCGTGACCGTCGCCGAGGTGATGCGACCGGCGGTGTTCGTGCCGGATTCCAAGCGCCTCGACGATCTGCTGGCCGACATGCAGCGCGACCGCAACCACATGGCGCTGCTCGTCGACGAGTACGGCGGCATCGCCGGGCTGGTCACCATCGAGGACATCATCGAGGAGATCGTCGGCGAGATCGCCGACGAGTACGACACCGGAGAGATCGCGCCCGTCGAGGATCTCGGCGACGACACCTTCCGGGTCTCCGCGCGGTTGCCCGTCGAGGACCTCGGTGACCTCTTCGACGTCGCGCTCGACGACATCGAGGTCGACACCGTCGGCGGTTTGCTCGGGTTCGTGCTCGGCCGGGTACCGTTGCCGGGTTCCGAAGTGGAGACCCACGGTCTGCGGCTGCGCGGCGAGGGCGGCCGCGACGCCCGGGGCCGGGTCCGCATCAACACCGTGTACGTGCAACGGGTCCCCGCGACGGAGGCGGCCGAGACCGCCGCCGAGGAACCGGTCGACGGATGACCTCGGCCGTCGACGCCACCACACCCACCGTGCCGATCGGCACCGCCGGCACCGCAGACGAGGAGCTCGTATGACCGACCCCGACTTCCGTTCCGGCTTCGTGTGTTTCGTCGGACGGCCCAACACCGGGAAGTCGACGCTGACGAATGCGCTCGTGGGCAGCAAGATTGCGATCACCTCGTCGCGTCCGCAGACCACCCGGCACACCATCCGGGGCATCGTGCACCGTGAACACGCACAGATCATCCTCGTGGACACCCCCGGTTTGCATCGGCCGCGGACGCTGCTCGGGCAGCGGCTCAACGACCTGGTGCGCGACACCTATTCGGAGGTCGACGCGGTCTGCGTGTGCATCCCGGCCGACGAGAAGATCGGCCCCGGCGACCGCTGGATCGTCGAACAGGTGCGGCAGGTCGCCCCGCGCACGAAGCTGATCGGCATCGTCACGAAGATCGACAAGGTGAGCAAGGAGCGGATCGCGCCGCAGCTGCTCGCCGTCTCCGAGCTGCTCGGACCCGACGTGGACGTCGTGCCCGTGTCCGCCACCTCGGGCGAACAGCTCGAGGTCCTCATCGACGTCCTCGCCTCGCACATGGAACCCGGGCCGGCGTTCTATCCCGACGGCGAACTGACCGACGAGCCCGAGGAGACGCTCATGGCCGAGCTGATCCGGGAGGCCGCGCTCGAGGGGCTCGGCGACGAGCTGCCCCACTCGCTCGCTGTGGTGATCGAGGAGATCACCGAGCGTGAGGGGCGCACCGAGAAGCAGGGCGAGCTGCTCGACGTGCATGCGCTGCTGTACGTGGAGCGGCCGAGCCAGAAGGGCATCGTGATCGGCAAGGGCGGCGCCCGGTTGCGCGAGGTGGGCACCGCTGCCCGCTCCCAGATCGAGAAGCTGCTCGGTGTGAAGATCTACCTCGATCTGCACGTCAAGGTCGCCAAGGACTGGCAGCGCGATCCGAAACAACTCGGCCGCCTCGGCTTCTGACCGTCCCGTGCGGCGCGCGCCGACCGCGCCCCGACAGGAAGGGATGAGCAGTGCCCTCTTCCGCATCGCTCGCGTCGACCGTTCGGGTCCGCCCGGGAGGCGGCGGTCGTGGCAGGTGACCCGGAGGCGCGGCGCGCGGCCCTGTTCGCGACGCGCGCCCCGCGCCGGGCCGTCGACGCCGTCGCGTGGAGTGCGTTCGTCGCGTATGCGGTCTTCGTGGTGGCGACCCTGGCCTGACCCGTGTGAGCGGCCCGTGTGCGGCCTGCGGTCAGTCCGCCGAGGCGGGCACGGTGCTGCGCACCAGCTGCAGCACCGCGGCGGAGACGTCGGGCGCGGCACCCGTGGCCAGGCGGCGCAGCTGGAGTCCGGTGATGGTCGCGACCAGGGTCGGGGCGACCGACTCCGGTCGGGGGACACCGAGTTCGGTAAGGATGGTCACGGTCAGCGCGTCGTAGGCCGCCCAGCATCGGGCCGCCGCCTCTCGCACCTGCGGATCCCGGCCGGCCTGGACGTAGAGCTCGAACGGCGCGATCCGCTCCGCCGAGAACGACAGGTCCTCCGCGACCTGTTCGGTCAGTGCCGCGGCGTCGACCAGGCTCAGTCCGCGACCGCGGTAGCCCTCCGCCAGCTCGCGCAACCGCGTGGTCTCGTCTGCGACGAACGTCGTCAGCGCCGACCGCAGCAGGTCGGACTGGGTGGGGAAGTGGTAGGTGATCGAGCCGAGGGAGACTCCCGCCCGGGCGGCGATGCGGCGGTTGGTGATCGCCGCGATGCCGTCCGTGCCGACCAGGTGCAGGGTCGCGGCCACGATCGCGCCGCGGACGTCCGTGCTCATCGCGGTCACCACCACCGCTGCGGCGTGTGACGATCCCAGCGCAGTTCCGACTCGAGCTGGGCGGCGAGGGAGATCAGCAGGGGCTCCGCGTTCTCGTGTCCCATGAGCTGGGCGCCGACCGGCAGGCCCGATCCGGTGAAACCCGCCGGGATGTTCACGCTCGGCCAGCCCAGGACGTTCCACGGCCAGGTGTAGGGACAGGCGGCCGTGATCACCTTGTCGGTGGCCCAGCCCCCGAGGCCGTCCATCGCCTCCACCACCGGCGGTGGGGTGGCGGTGGTGGGGGCGAGGATGACGTCGAAGCGGTCGAAGATCGCGCCGATGCGCCGCCGGATGCGCGGTTCGGCGGCTCGGGCGGCGCGCAGCGGCCGGCCACGCAGCAACCGGCCGGTGCGGGCGTTCGCGCGGGTGCGCGGGTCGGCGAGGGCCGGGTCGGGCAGGCGCCGCACCCAGTCGTCGATGCCGGCCATCGACCGGGGCAGGAAGTTCAGGCCCAGCAGCTTTCCGTAGACCGGGTCGGCGACGGTCACGTCGTGGCCGAGGGTGCGCAGCGTGCCGGCGAGGGCCTCGACGCGGGCGCGGATCTCGATGTGGAGTCGGGTGCGGGTGGCGGTGTAGGGGAGGGCGAGCGAGAGCGCGATGCGCAGCCGGCCCGGATCGCGACCCACGGCGTCGGAGACCGTGACGGCTTCGGCTTCGTGCAGGTCGCCGACGTGGTTGCCCGCGACGGCGTCGAGCAGCAGGGCGGCGTCGGCGACGGTGCGCGCGAGGGTGCCGTGTGTGGTCAGGCCGTGGAAGGCCTCGGGGTCGGGCCACATCGAGATGCGGCCGCGCTGCGGCTTGATTCCCACGAGGTTGGTCCAGGCGGCCGGGATGCGGACCGATCCGGCGCCGTCGGAGCCGAGCGCCGCGGACACCAGGCCCGCCGAGACCGCGGCGGCGCTGCCCCCCGACGAACCGCCGGGGGTGTGGTCCCGGTGCCAGGGGTTGCGGGTGTGGCCGAAGGCGCTGCCGCCGGTGAACGGCCACTGGCCCAGTTCGGGGGTGTTCGTCTTGCCGACGATCACGGCGCCGGCGGCCCGCAGTCGCCGCACCACCTCCGCGTCCTCCTCGCGGACGGCGAACTCGCCGGCACACCCGAACGCGGTGATCTCGTGCGCGATGTCCGTGTCGTCCTTCACCGCGACCGGCACACCGAGCAGGGGCAGGCGAACGCCGGCGGCGAGACGCCGGTCGGCCTCCTCTGCCTCGGCGAGCGCCCGCTCCCGGCGGACGCCGCGGAAGGCATTGAGCGCGCGATTGCCGGCCTCGATGCGGTCCAGCGCCGCGCGCGTCGCGGCGACGGACGTGGTGGCGCCGGCGGCGAGGGCGGCGGCCTCGGCGGCGAGACCGGGAGCTCGGGTGTCTGCCTGTGGTGCGGTCATGCGGCTGCGTCCCCCTTCGTGATGTTCGTTCGAACGAACGATAACGCGTTCCAGTTGTGTCCGTCGAGAGCGAGACGCACGAAAGTGTGGCGCTCGTCACATTCGGGGACGCTCGACGATCGGCTGGGTATGCCCCCGGGGATATCGCGGGAGCCTCCCCGGGGTGTCGTAGGGATCGGCTGTCAGGAGATACACATGGGTTCATCGCGCACACGCAACCTCCGGCGCGTACCGGACACGGAGACGCGGGTGGTCTTCCGCACCATCCACGGGTACCGTCGCGCGTTCCGGATTGCCGGCGAGGGACCTGCGCTGCTGCTGATCCACGGGATCGGCGACAACTCCTCGACCTGGCGGGAGGTCATCCCGCACCTGGCCCGCAAGTACACGGTCATCGCGCCGGACCTGCTCGGCCACGGCCGCTCGGACAAGCCCCGCAGCGACTACTCGGTCGCCGGGTACGCCAACGGTGTGCGCGACCTGCTGTCGGTCCTGGGCATCGAGCGCGTCACGGTGGTCGGGCACTCCCTCGGCGGCGGCGTCGCGATGCAGTTCGCATACCAGTTCCCGCAGATGGTCGACCGGCTCGTCCTGGTGGCCGCGGGTGGTGTCACCAAGGACGTCCACCCGGCCCTGCGGCTGTTGTCCCTGCCCGGCCTGAGCGAGGCCCTCAAGCTGCTGCGGCTACCGGGGGCCATGCCCGCCATGCGTCTTGCCGGCGGTCTGCTGGGCCGGTGGCACGACACCCCCTTGCGCCCCGGCGTCCTGCTGCACGACACCTCGGATCTGATCCGGGTTCTGGGCGGATTGCCCGATCCCACGGCGTGCGAGGCGTTCCTGCGCACGCTGCGGGCCGTCGTGGACTGGCGCGGCCAGGTGGTGACGATGCTCGACCGCTGCTACCTGACCGAGGACCTGCCCGTGCAGGTGATCTGGGGTGAGCACGACAGCGTGATACCTGTGGATCACGCGCACCTGGCGCATTCGGCGATGCCCCATTCCCGGCTCGACATTTTCCGCGGCGCGGGTCATTTCCCGTTCCGGGACGATCCCGTCCGGTTCGTGCGGGTGGTCGAGGAGTTCCTCGACGCCACCGCGCCCGCCGAGTTCGACGAGCAGCGCTGGGGCCGGCTGCTGATCAACGGCGTCAGCGAGAGCCGGCTCACCGGTGGTCCGGCCACCCGCAGGGCCGTGCTCGGCGCGATGGGAGCGGACGAGCGCAGCGCCACCTGAGCGAACGCAGACCCCGGCCTCCGGTGACCGAGCCCGGCGAACCGCGGGAGAGGCCGCCACGTCCGCGGCGGTGTCGGCCCGGCGTGACAGACTCGGAGGGTGAGGTTGTACCGGGATCACGCGGTGGTGCTGCGCCAGCACAAGCTGGGCGAGGCCGACCGCATCGTCACGCTGCTCACCCGTCGCCACGGGCTGGTGCGGGCCGTCGCGAAAGGGGTGCGGCGCACCCGCTCGAAGTTCGGGGCACGGCTCGAGCCGTTCGCACACGTCGACGTGCAGTTGCATCCGGGCCGCAGTCTCGACATCATCACCCAGGTCCAGACCGTCGATGCGTTCGGCGCCGACCTCGTCGACGACTACGGCCGGTACACCACCGCGTGCGCCGTGCTCGAGACCGCCGAACGGCTCGCCGGCGAGGAGCGCGCCCCCGCCCCGCAGCTGCACCGCCTCACCGTCGGTGCGCTCCGCGCCCTGTCCGACCAGGTCCGGCCGCCGGAACTGATTCTCGACGCGTACCTGCTGCGGGCCATGGCCTACGCCGGCTGGGCACCGGCGATCAGCCGCTGCGCTCGCTGCGACGAGCCCGGCCCGCATCGCGCGTTCCATGTCGCGGCCGGGGGAGCGGTGTGCGTGCGGTGCCGGCCGCCGGGTGCCGCGACCCCCGGCGCGGGTGTGCTGGATCTGATGGACGCGCTGTTCCACGGTCGCTGGCAGGGCACCGACACGGTGTCCGCGGCGACGCGCGGGCAGGCCAGCGGCCTGATCGCCGCCCACCTGCAGTGGCATCTGGAGCGGCAGCTGCGGACCCTGCCGCTGATCGAACGCAGCCGTCCCCATGCGGTGGCTGTGGGCGGGGAGACGGTCGGGCAGGATGGGGAGCGTGATTCGACGCCGCACCCCGCAAGCATCGCGTGACCGCGAGATCCGGCCGCCCGACCCGCACCCGTCCGGCGCCCGCCCGCCGGGTCTGCAGCCCGAACTGATCCCGCGGCACGTCGCCCTGGTCATGGACGGCAACGGCCGCTGGGCCCAGGAACGCGGTCTGCCCCGCACCGCCGGCCACGAACGCGGCGAGGCGGTGCTGATGGACACCGTGTGCGGGTGCATCGAGATGGGCGTCAAGTGGCTCTCGGCGTACGCGTTCTCCACCGAGAACTGGAAGCGCAGCCCGGACGAGGTGCGCTTCCTCATGGGCTTCAACCGGGACGTGATCCGCCGCCGCCGCGACGAGATGCACGAGATGGGGGTGCGCGTGCGCTGGGCCGGCCGCCGGCCGAAGCTGTGGCGCAGCGTCATCAAGGAACTCGAGATCGCCGAGGAACTGACCCGCGACAACGACGTGATGACCCTCACCATGTGCGTGAACTACGGAGGTCGCGCCGAGATCGCCGATGCCGCAAGGGAGATCGCGCGTCGCGTGGCTACGGGTGAGCTCGACCCGGAACGCGTCACCGAGGCCACGGTGGCGCGGTACCTCGACGAGCCCGACATGCCGGACGTGGACCTGTTCCTGCGGCCGTCCGGGGAACAGCGCACCTCGAACTTCCTGCTCTGGCAGTCGGCCTACGCCGAAATGGTGTTCCAGGACAAGATGTTCCCCGACTTCGACCGCCGGGACCTGTGGGCCGCCTGTGTGGAGTATGCCTCGCGCGACCGCCGCTTCGGGGGCGTGAAGTGACGGGCGCCGGAACGGGACCGGACGATCGGCGGCCGGCCCCCGGCGGGGTGGACCCGGGCGGCCTCGGCCTGCGCGACCGGGTCGCGGCCGCGCTCGCGGAGTTCGTCGCCATGCACGAGCCCCGGACGAACGGTGACGACGCGCTGGGATTCGACTATGCGGGCGTGCCGTGCGCGGTGCGGGTGGTGACCCTCACCGAGGGTCTCGACGTGGTGTCTCTGACCGGCGTCCTCGCGTGGGACCTGCCGCTCGACGAGGCGTTGCGCACGCGGGTCGCCGGGGCGGCCGACGCACTGCAGTTCGGGTCGATACACCTCGTCGAGCGGGACTCCGAGGCGGACGTGGTGCTGCGGTACTCCTTCCCCGCCACCGGCCTTCGGGATTCGCCCCTGACCACGATGCTGCTGCTCGTGCTCGGCGGCGCCGGCGACGCGCGCTCGGCCGTCACGGGCCCGGGCGGATCCGAGTGAGCGACCTCGACTGGGAGTCCCCGATCGCCACGGGGAACGACGACGCGCTGCGTGCGGCCGTGCTGCGCGTCTTCTCGGCGGTCCTTGCCGAGGAGATCGAACCCGACACGGACGGCGACGTGCCGATCTGGGTCGACGATGTGCTCACCTACGCCGTCGTCGACTCGCGGGCCGGGGTGGTGGAGCTGACGACGTACCTGGTGGAGCGGATCGCCGGTCGCACGCGCGCGGCCGAGGTCCTCGTCGACCTGCAGGCGGACTGGCCGGACGCGAAGCTCGAGTTGCACCAGGACCGGGTGACCGCGGTGCAGCGCGTGCCGGCGCTCCCGCTGGTGCCGGTGCACCTCGCGCGCGCGGTCGCGGTGGTCGCGGCGCTGGTGCCGCACGTGCCCGAGCTGGCGGCGCGGCTCGGCGGGCGGGCGTGCGTGTTCGACGAGCCGGGCGACGAGGCTGCCGGCGAGGGTGTCGACCTGCTGGGCGGGTGCGGCTGTGACGGCTGCGGGTGCGGCTGACCGTCGCCGGTCAGCGCGACGTCGCCGGCCCGGCGTCCGCGCAGTCGCGGCAGGTGCCGAAGATCTCGACGGTGTGGCTCACGTCGACGAAACCGTTGTCCTCGGCCACCTCGTGCGACCAGCGTTCGACCGCCGGCCCGTCCACCTCCACGGTGTAACCGCACGCCCGGCACACGAGGTGGTGGTGGTGACCGGACGAGCAGCGCCGGTAGACGGACTCGCCGCTGTCGGTGCGCAGCACGTCGACGGTGCCGGCTTCGGCGAGGGACTGCAGCGTGCGGTAGACGGTGGTCAGGCCGATGCCCTCGCCGCGCTTGCGCAGTTCGTCGTGCAGGTCCTGGGCCGAGCGGAACTCCTCGATCTCGTCGAGCAGCGCGGAGATGGCGCTGCGCTGCTTGGTGGAGCGGACTCCGACTACGGGTTTGGGAGCGGGCGACACGACTGCGGTCAACCTTCCTCGACGTGGGCGACGGCGTCGACGACGATGTGGGCGAGATGGTCGTCGACCAGACGGTAGAGCACCTCGCGGCCGGCGCGTTCGCCGCGGACCACGCCCGCGGCCTTGAGGATGCGCAGGTGCTGGCTGATCAACGGCTGGGTGACGCCGAGCGCGCCGACTAGTTCGTGTACACAGCGTTCGGATTCGCGTAGTTGCAGCACGATGGCGATGCGCACCGGTGCGGCCAGCGCGCGCAGGAGCTCCCCGGCGGCGGCGAGGGTTTCCCGCGACGGGGCGGGTACGGGGGACGGCGGCGCCGATCCCGGGCGGCAGTCGTCGTGCGGATGGTCCGGGGTTGCGGCCTTGCCGCCGTGACCGGTGTCGGCAACGCTCAACGGATCTCCTTCGTGGACCGACGGCCGCGTTATTGCAAACCGATTCCATTTTGATATGCATGAATGTGCATGTCAACCGGCGTGCAGTTCGACCGCCCCGAGCGGAGCGATAGGCTTACGGGTCGACGCACGCTGCGAAACCCCGCATCGAAGATGGAGTGAATCCGAGTGGCACCGAAATCCAAGATCGATACCGTCGCCAACCTGGCCAAGCGCCGGGGCCTGGTCTACCCCTGCGGTGAGATCTACGGCGGTACGAGGTCGGCCTGGGACTACGGGCCGCTCGGCGTGGAGCTCAAAGAGAACATCAAGAAGCAGTGGTGGCGCAACATGGTCACCAGCCGTGAGGACGTCGTCGGCCTGGACTCGTCGGTCATCCTCCCGCGTCAGGTGTGGGTGGCGTCGGGCCATGTCGGGGTGTTCAACGACCCGCTCGTCGAGTGCCTGAGCTGTCACAAGCGCCACCGCCAGGACCACCTGCAGGAGGCGTACGCCGAGAAGAACAAGCTCGACGATCCCGACTCGGTTCCCATGTCGGAGATCTCCTGCCCGGACTGCGGCACCAAGGGCCAGTGGACCGAGCCCCGTGACTTCAACATGATGCTCAAGACCTACCTCGGCCCGATCGAGAGCGAGGAAGGGCTGCACTATCTGCGCCCCGAGACCGCACAGGGCATCTTCGTGAACTTCGCGAACGTGCTGACCACGTCGCGCAAGAAGCCACCGTTCGGAATCGGCCAGATCGGCAAGAGCTTCCGCAACGAGATCACCCCGGGCAACTTCATCTTCCGGACCCGCGAGTTCGAGCAGATGGAGATGGAGTTCTTCGTCAAGCCGGGCGAGGACGAGCAGTGGCACCAGTACTGGATCGACTACCGGATGGACTGGTACACCGGGCTCGGCATCAACAAGGACAACCTGCGCCTGTACGAGCACCCGCAGGACAAGCTGTCGCACTACTCGAAGCGCACCGTCGACATCGAGTACCGCTTCCACTTCCAGGGCAGCGAGTGGGGTGAGCTCGAAGGCGTCGCCAACCGCACCGACTTCGACCTGTCGACGCACGCGCAGCACTCGGGCGCCGACCTGAGCTTCTTCGACCAGACCACCAACGAGCGGTACACCCCGTACGTCATCGAGCCGGCAGCGGGCCTGACGCGGTCGCTCATGGCGTTCCTCGTCGACGCGTACAGCGAGGACGAGGCGCCCAACGCCAAGGGTGGTGTCGACAAGCGCACCGTGCTGCGCCTCGACCGCCGGCTCGCCCCGGTCAAGGCGGCGGTGCTGCCGCTGTCGCGCAACGCGGACCTGAGTCCCAAGGCGAAGGACCTCGCCGCGCAGCTGCGCCAGCACTGGAACATCGAGTTCGACGACGCCGGCGCCATCGGCCGCCGCTACCGTCGCCAGGACGAGATCGGCACCCCGTTCTGCATCACGGTCGACTTCGACACCCTCGAGGACCAGGCCGTCACCATCCGCGAGCGCGACACCATGGCGCAGGAGCGCGTCGCCCTCGACCAGGTCGAGGGCTACCTCGCCCAGCGGTTGATCGGCGCCTGACCGCAGAGCTGCCGTGAGAGGGTCGGCCGTCTCGCGCAACCGACCCTCTCACGCTGCGCGGCCATAACCTAGAACCGTCCCCCGCTCGACC
>NZ_JAALEH010000119.1:0-13106 GCF_011058195.1 Rhodococcus sp. 14C212
GCACCCGCGAGATCATCCGCTGCCTCAAACGTGCCGTAGCCCGCGAAGTCTTCCGCCTGCTCACCACCACCGGAACCCCAAACCCCCTTGACGGAACATAGGAGCATCATCGCGTCGATCGGATCGACGCGATGTGACATTCGGCCCCCACGCGGCAGCAGGCGTCAGATGTACATCGCGGGATCGATGTAACAGGCCGGGTCGACGAGTTCCTCGTGTTGCTTGCGGGGGCGGATCGTCGCCGGGATGCCGACGGCGATCGAATCGGCGGGCACGTCGCGCGTGACCACCGCGTTCGCGCCGATCGCGACGTCGTCGCCGATCACCACCGGCCCGAGGACCTTCGCCCCCGCGCCGATGGTGACCCGGTTGCCGATGGTGGGATGCCGCTTGGTCCGCGCCAGCGACCGGCCGCCGAGCGTGACGCCGTGATAGATCATCACGTCCTCGCCGATCTCGGCGGTCTCCCCGATCACCACGCCCATGCCGTGATCGACGAAGAAGCGACGTCCGATCGTCGCGCCGGGGTGGATCTCGATGCCCGTGAGGAAGCGGGTGAACTGCGCCAGGATGCGGGCCGGTCCCCGCAGCGCCGGCCGCGCCCACATCCGGTGTGCCAGCCGATGCGACCAGATCGCGTGCAGCCCCGAATACACGAGGGCGTTCTCCATGTCACCGCGCGACGCCGGATCGTGGCCGCGGGCCGCCTGCAGGTCTTCCCGGAGGGTGCGCAGAACACTCACGATGCGTTCAGTCCCGGATGTGCTCGAACAGCGGAGTGGAGATGTACCGCTCACCGAAGTCGCAGACCACGGCGACGATGAGCTTGCCGGCGTTCTCCGGACGCTTGGCCAGCTCCAGAGCCGCCCACACGATCGCGCCGGACGAGATGCCGCCGAGAATGCCCTCCTGCGTGCCGAGATCCCGGCCCACGCGGACGGAGTCGTCGAACGAGACGTCGACGATCTCGTCGTAGACCTCGCGGTCGAGCACGTCGGGCACGAAGTTCGCGCCGATGCCCTGGATCTTGTGCGGACCCGGCTGCCCGCCGGTGAGGATCGGCGAATCGATGGGCTCGACGCCGACAATCTTCACCTCCGGCTTGTACTCCTTGAGCCTGCGCCCCGCGCCGGTGATCGTGCCGCCGGTGCCGATGCCGGCGACGAAGATGTCGACCGCGCCTTCGGTGTCTTTCCAGATCTCCTCACCGGTGGTCTGGTAGTGGATCTCCGGGTTCGCCGGGTTGGCGAACTGGCGGGCGAGGATCGCGTTCTCGGTCTTCGCGACGATCTCCTCCGCCTTCGCGACCGCGCCGGCCATGCCCTCCGAGCCGGGGGTCAGGACGATCTCCGCGCCGAACGCCCGCAGCATCACGCGACGCTCGGTGGACATCGTCTCGGGCATCGTCAGGATGACCTTGTAGCCGCGCGCGGCACCGACCATGGCCAGCGCGATACCGGTGTTGCCGCTGGTCCCCTCGACGATGGTGCCGCCGGGGCGCAGCTCACCGGACTTCTCGGCGGCGTCGATGATCGCCACGCCGATCCGGTCCTTGACGCTGTTGGCCGGGTTGTAGAACTCGAGCTTGACCGCGACCTGGGCGCCGAGACCCTCGGTCAGCCGGTTCAGCCGCACGATCGGGGTTCGCCCGACCAGCTCGGTGACATTGTTGTAGATACCGCTCATGGGCCCGATCCTCCTCCCGGTCGTAGTGCCGACCGGATTGGTTCCGTCGTCACCTATTGCATCATTCCGGCGGATGTCCGATTCACGTGGGGAGCCGCACAGCGATCCGGCCGCCCGGGATCCACCGGTTTGCCCACCCTGCTCCCGCGGGTAGCCGACATCATGACTCGTCACCGGCACGCCCGGAACGTCGCCGGCCGGCCGGTCGCAACCCTGCAGGGGCAGCGCCACCCGCTGCGGTAGGGCGTCGCCCACCAGACCCGGCACGGGACAGGCCCCCGCCCGCGCCCGGAAGGAGAAACCCGTGTTCGACATCGTCAAGACCGTGGAGAGATCCGGGCGGCAGATCGAGGGCGTCGTCCGTCGCGTCGTCGAACGCACCGGCTCCCACCCTGGTCCCCAGCAGACCGTCACCATCGGCGCACCCCGCGAGACGGTGCAACGGTTCTGGCGCGAGCCCGCCAACCTGTCGCAGGTGTTCGGTGAGCGCACCTCCGTCGCCGCGAGCGGCCCCGACCGTCTCCGGTGGACCTTCGAACTCGGCGCCGACCCGATCACGTGGGAGACACGCGTGCTCGAGAGCGACCGGGAACTGCAGTTCGTCGCCACCGACGCCGGCGACTCGTCGCAGCCGCCCCGGGTCCTCCTGTCGTTCGCCACCGCCCCGCACGGCCTCGGCACCGAGGTGAGCATGCGGGCCGACACCCCGGTGCCCGACTTGATCACCGGCGCGGCCACGTTCACCGCCCTGTACCGGGCCCGCGCGCTGTTGCAGACGGGCGAGATGCCCACATTGCGCGTCAATCCCAGCGCCCGCGGACGCGAATCGGAAGGATCCCACTGATGCGAGCCCTGTGCTGGATGGGCGTGAACGACCTGTCCGTCGAGACGGTCGAGGACCCGAAGCTCCTCAACCCGCACGACGTGATCGTGGAGGTCCGTCTCACGACCACCTGCGGATCCGATCTGCATTTCATCGACGGCTATCTTCCCGGCATGCGGGAGGGCGACGTGTTCGGGCACGAATTCATGGGCGACGTCGTCGAGAAGGGCATGGAGGTCACCTCCGTGAACGTCGGCGACCGCGTCGTCGTGCCGTCGTTCATTGGGTGCGGTGCCTGCTGGTACTGCGACCACGACCTGTACTCGGCGTGTGACACCACCAACCCGAACGCTGCGATGCAGCAGCCGCTGCTCGGATACCCGTCCGGCGGCATCTACGGCTACACCCACCCGTTCGGCGGGTACCAGGGTTCGCACGCGCAGTACGTACGAGTGCCGTTCGGCGACGTCAACTGCTTCCCGATCCCCGAGGGGATCACCGACGAGCAGGCCCTGTTCCTGTCCGACGCGGTGCCCACCGGGTACATGGGTGCCGACTTCTGCGACATCTCCCCCGGCGACACCGTCGCAGTGTGGGGTGCCGGGGGCGTGGGCCTGATGGCGGCCGTGAGCGCCCGGATCCTCGGCGCCGAACGAGTGATCGTCGTCGACCGCCTGGGCGAACGCCTCGACCTCGCCGCCCGGCTGGGTCTGGAGACGATCGACTACTCCGCCGAGGACAGCGTGCAGGAGGCGCTGCGCGAGAGCACCGGCGGCCGCGGACCCGACGCGTGCATCGAGGCTGTCGGCATGGAGGCCCACGGCACCGGCCTGATGCAGATCTACGACCGCGTCAAACAGGCGCTGCGGATGGAGACCGACCGCGCCACGCCGCTGCGGCAGGCGATCATGGCGTGCCGCAAGGGTGGGGTGGTGTCCGTCCTCGGGGTCTACGGTCTCACCGACAAGTTCCCGATGGGCCTGCTCACCAACAAGAGCCTGACCCTGCGCACCGCCCAGCAACACGGACAGCGGTACGTCCCGCGGCTGTTCGAGCACGTGCAGGCCGGCAAGCTCGACCCCAGCCTGTTGATCACTCACGACATGTCGCTCGAGGACTCGGTGCGCGGGTACGAGATGTTCAAGGACAAGAAGGACGGCTGCGTGCGCGCGGTGTTCCGGCCGTGACTCCGGTGCCGGGCCGACACCCTGCAGCGGGTCCTGCAGCGGGCCGAATGTCACACACATTCGATCGAATCGAACCTGTGTGACATTCGGCCACCGCCGCGTCGGGGAATGTCGGAAATGTTCAATACCACCGGCCGCGACGACGCGAGACTCGTCGCATGACGCATTCCGTGAATCCGATCCCCGCCGGTTACACCTCCCTCACGCCGTTCCTCGTCGTCGACGGCGCGGCCCGGGCCGTCGAGTTCTACCGCACGGTCTTCGGCGCCGAGGTCGTCGAACGAACCGACGGGCCCGACGGCACGATCGCGCACGCCGAACTGGACTTCGGGCACGGCCGGCTCCAGCTGAGCGACCCCGCGCCGGCCATGGGGCTGCGCGCACCCGACGGGACGAACACCGTGGACCATTCCTACGTGCTGTACTGCACCGACGCCGACGCGACGTTCGCCCGCGCGGTCGAGCAGGGTGCGCAGGTCTTCGAGGAACCGTCGACGTTCGTCACCGGAGACCGGTTCGGGACGATCCTCGACCCGTTCGGGCACCGATGGGCGATCATGACGCGCGTCGAGGACGTCGCGCCCGAAGAGGCACGACGTCGCATCGACGAGTGGCTCGCGAACCAGTCGTCCTGAGCATCCCGCACCCTGAAACGCCGAATGTCACATCGGATCGATCCAAGCGATCCGATGTGACATTCGGTCGAGCAAGCGTCAGGCCAGGCGCTGCTTCAGGGCCTCGAACTCGTCGCGGATGCCGGAGGGCACCTTCTCGCCGAGGAACTCGAACCACTCCTCGATGAGCGGCAGCTCTTCCTTCCACTCCGCGACGTCGACCTTCAACGCCTCGTCGACGTCGTCGCGGTCGACGTCGAGACCCTCGAGGTCGAGGTCCGCGGCGGTCGGCACGAAGCCGATCGGCGTGGTCTGGGCGCCGGCCCGGTGCTCGATGCGATCGACGATCCACTTGAGCACACGGGAGTTCTCACCGAAGCCCGGCCACAGGAAGCGGCCGTCGTCACCGCGACGGAACCAGTTGACGTAGAAGATCTTCGGCAGCTTGTCCGAGTCCGCGGACTTGCCGATGTTGATCCAGTGGTTCAGGTAGTCGCCGGCGTTGTAACCGATGAACGGCAGCATCGCCATGGGGTCGCGACGGACGGTGCCGACCTTGCCCTCGGCGGCGGCGGTCTGCTCGGACGACAGCGTCGCGCCGAGGAAGGTGCCGTGCTGCCAGTCGAGGGACTCGCTCACCAGCGGCACGGTCGTCTTGCGACGACCGCCGAACAGGATCGCGGAGATCGGCACACCCTGCGGATCGTCCCATTCGGGGGCGAGGATCGGGCACTGCGACATCGGTGTGCAGTAGCGCGAGTTCGGGTGCGCGGCCGGGGTGCCGGACTCGGGAGTCCAGTCGTTGCCCTTCCAATCGATGAGGTGCTCGGGATTGCCTTCCAGGCCCTCCCACCACACGTCGCCGTCGTCGGTCTGCGCGACGTTGGTGTACAGCGTGTTGCCGGCCTCCATCGTCTTCATGGCGTTGGGGTTGGAGCCGTGGTTGGTGCCGGGGGCGACGCCGAAGAAGCCGAACTCCGGGTTCACCGCGTACAGCCGGCCGTCCTCACCGAAACGCATCCAGGCGATGTCGTCGCCGAGGGTCTCGGCGCGCCAGCCCGGGATGGTCGGCTGGATCATCGCGAGGTTGGTCTTGCCGCAGGCGCTCGGGAACGCGGCCGCGACGTAGTAGGCCTTGTCCTCCGGCGAGATCAGCTTGAGGATCAGCATGTGCTCGGCGAGCCAGCCCTCGTCGTGCGCCATGGCCGAAGCGATACGCAACGAGTAGCACTTCTTGCCGAGCAGGGCGTTGCCGCCGTAGCCGGAGCCGTAACTCCAGATCTCCCGGTCCTCCGGGAAGTGGGTGATGTACTTGGTGTCGTTGCACGGCCACGGCACGTCCTTCTGGCCGGGCTCGAGCGGCGCACCCACGGAGTGCAGGGCCTTGACGAACGGCTTGTCGGTGCCCAGCTTCTCCAGGGCCGCGGTACCCATGCGGGTCATGATGCGCATGGAGACGACGACGTACTCCGAGTCGGTGATCTCGACGCCGAGCTTCGGGTCGTCCGCGCCGAGCGGGCCCATGCAGAACGGCACCACGTAGAGGGTGCGCCCGCGCATGCTGCCGCGGTACAGCTCGGTCATGGTCGCCCGCATCTCGGCCGGATCCATCCAATTGTTGGTCGGTCCGGCATCGACCTCGTTGCGCGAGCAGATGAAGGTGCGCGACTCGACGCGCGCGACGTCCGACGGGTCGGAGTTGCCCAGGAAGGAATTGGGCTTCTTCTCGTCGTTGAGGCGGGTGAAGGTCCCGGCCTCGACCAGCTGGGTGGTCAGCCGGTCCCATTCCTCGTCGGACCCGTCGGCCCAGACGACCCGGTCGGGCTGAGTGAGTTCGGCGACCTCCTGTACCCATGCGAGCAGCTCGGCGTGCTGGGTCGGGGGCTTGCCATCGGTGCCGTTCAGACCGGGAATGGTCACTGAGGTCATCAAACTCTCCTGGGGTGCGCCGGAACCGGATCCCTCCCCCGACCTGCGACGAACCGTCCCAGGGACCAGCGGCGGACCCGGACTCCCCCTCTCGGCAGGGGTACCACCCGCTTCCTCCGTGGCCGAACGGACGAGGCGGGCGCCGGATGTCCTATTCATAGAGGTTAACGCCGGACTTCGGGGTGATGGCAATCGGGGCCGGTCGGAAATGTCACAGAAACGATTCAGAGGGCGAACACAGTACCCGCCTCACACGCCCCGGGCACGGGCGATTTGCCTCACTTTTCCCGATCGAGGTGACCTTCGTCAATCCGGATCCAGTGTTCCGCACCGTCGACGTCGCGCCGGAACTGCCACACTCCGAACCGCCCGTCGTCGCCGAGTTCGGTGACCCGGTCGAACCACCCGTCGGCGTCGGTGTCCGATGCGACGACGAGTGCCTCCGCGGTGGCGAAGGTGACGGTGTCGAGCAGTCCGTCGCCGTCGACGTCCACGGCCGGCGGCAGCACGCCCGGTCCGGCCGGGTCGAGCAGCGTGGGGGCCAGCCCCGGCCCGAACGCGGGACGTCCCGGGACGGGCACGTCGGGCTCCCCCACCTCGTCGATGCCGACGAATCCGTCCACCATCGCGCGCTCCTCACTGCCGTGTCACACCCTCGGACGCTGTCGTCCCGTCGGACGCTGTCATCCCGTTGGACGCGCCCGCCCGGCCGGCGGTTCCCGCCCGGGCGAGTACGGCGAGATCGCGCTCGCACGCCGCCAGCTGCCCGGCACGGTCCTCGGCGCGACGTCTCAGCTCGTCGTCCAGGGCCGCGATGCGGTCGCGCGCCGTGGCGATCCGGACGGTGCGCGCGACGGCGAGCGCGGACCCGAGCCGGGCCTCCGCGTCGACGATGCGCTCGAGCGCGACGGCCTCGAGCTCGGCGCGCACCTCGACGAGCTCCTCGAGCGCCCACCGGCGCATCCGGTCCCGTTCGGCGAGCCGTCGTCGCACCCGCACCAGCCACCAGGCCGCCGCCGCGCCGAGCAGCAGGCTCAGCGGTACCGTCGCCAGCTCCAGCGTGGGCACCAGGGACAGCGGGGACACCGCGACGCGTCCCAGCCCCGCCCCGGCCGACGCGCCGATCAGCACGGTGAGGCGGTCCTCCACGGGATGTCGCGGGGAGGGCGGCGCGGGCCGCGGGAGCAGGGTCGCCGGCCCGGCCGGTGCCGGGTCACCCGGTCCGATCCGGGCCAGCCGGTCGGTGACGACCGTGTCGACCCGGGCGTGCAGGTCGCGGACCACGTCGTCGAGCAGGTGCGGCACGTGCGCCGGGTCCACCGCCTCGATCGCGTCGCGTAGTTCGGCGGACGAGGCGCGCACGGCCGCCGCGACGGCCTGCGCGGTGTCGATGCGGGCCCGTTGCAGCTCGGCGCGGAGCCCTCCGTCGTCGGCGGGGATGGTTGCCCGCAGGCTCCACCGCGCCCGTTCGCTGCGCAGCGCCGCGGTGTCGTCGCCGCCGCGCAGGGCAGCGACCGCCCGCGCCACGAGGTGGCGGGTCTCGGCGACGACGGCGGTGTGCAGGGCCCGGCCCGTGTGCGGGCCCGGGACGAGCGCCGCCGTGAGCGCCTCGTGCAGGTCGACGATCCCGGATTCGAGCCGCAGCACCGCTCCCGCGTCGCCGCCGACGGCGCGGGCGCGGGCGGCGAGCGACGTTCCGACGGGCAGCAATGTCACCGGACCGAGCCAGGGTGCGTGCCGTTGCAGCAGCGCGACGTCCCGTTCGTGCACCGCCCGCCAGTCCGGGTGCGCGTCGGTCCCGGTGAGCGCGCACACCACGCGGCCGCTGCCGCGCCCGGCGGACTCGAGGACGGCGAGTTCGGTCCGGCCGAGGTGGGCCGACGCCTCGAACACCATCAGCACGACGGAGGCGGGACCGTCACGGACGTATTCGACGGCCGGGCCGAGCGCGGAGAGCTCGTCGACGAGCGCCCCGCGGCCGCAGCCGTCGACCCCGGCCACCCGGATCCGCGGCGGGTCCGGCGTGGCGTGCAGCCGCGCCCATCCCTCCGGGTTCCAGCGGCGCACGACGTCGCCGACGTCGGCCGGGATCACCGCGAGGATCCGGTGAGGTCGTCGAGGGCGGCCTCGATGACGTCGCGGGCCCGCGGGCCGGCACCGATGCCCGCCAGGTCGCGGGCGAGCACGGCGTCGCGGCGGCGGCGCGCGGAACCGAGTCGCTCGACGACCGCCGGCGGCGCGGAGCCGGGCGCGAGGACCGGCCGTCGCACGTGCGCAGCCGCGCGGGCGAACGCGGCCTCGGCATCCTCGAGTCCCTCGGTGCGATCGAGCACGACGACGAGGCGTTCGTCGTCGGCAGTGACGAGCGCCGCCGGATCGGCGGGGCGGGCGAGTGCCGCCAGATCGGCGGGGTGGGCCCGCGCCGCGAGCACGAGGAGGACGACGTCCGCGTCGAGGACCGGTTCGGGCCGGTCCGGCGAGTCGAGTTCCACCGTGTCGACGAGTGCCGCCGCCGCGACCGCCGCCTCGACGGCTGCGCGGAGGGCGGGACGGACGGCGCCGCCGCGACCGGCGATCTGCACCCGCAGCGGGGCGTCGCGCCGGTCGAGGGCGCACTGCACCTGCCGGCCGGCCCGGGCGTCGAACCGGCCGACGTCCTCGACGATCCGCCGCCACCGAGCGTGCGCGACCCCCGCATCCCCCACCATGACCACCCCCGTGTGTCGCCGCCGATTCTGGCAGAGGCTGCCGTCGACGGCAGCGGCTCGGGGGACCGGCGCCCCGGAAAAGCTCGCCACCCTGAGAAAACACTGTGGTCACTTCTGTCCCTCCTGCCACACACCCTCCCGATACGCGACAATGGTCGGGTGAACGACGCCGATCTGGACACGACCGAGACGCTGGAGCAGCGCCCGACCCGAGGAAACCGTCTGTACCCGCGGGTGACGAGTTTCCGCTCGCGGCGGGGTGCGCTGACGCTCCCGCAGCAGGAGTCGTGGGACCGCTGCTGGCCCGAACTGGGCCGCGACGTCGGCGACGACCGGGTCGACGTCGGCGCCTGGTTCGGCCGCTCGGCGCCGGTCGTCCTGGAGATCGGCTCCGGCACCGGCACGGCCGCGGTGACGATGGCCCGGGCCGAACCGCACGTGAACCTCATCGCCGTCGAGGTCTACAAGCCCGGCATCGCGCAGACGCTGCAGCAGATCGAACGGACCTACGACACCGACACGCCGATCCGGAATCTGCGGATCCTGCGCGGCGACGCGGTCGAGGTGCTCGAGCACATGGTGGCCCCCGAGTCGCTGACCGGCGTGCGGGTGTTCTTCCCGGACCCGTGGCCCAAGGCCCGCCACCACAAGCGCCGCCTGCTGCAGCCGCCGACGTTCGCCCTGATCGCGAGCCGGCTGCAGCCGGGCGGCGTGCTGCACGTCGCGACGGACCACGCCGAGTACGCCGAGGCCATCGCCGAGGCGGGCAACGCCGAGCCGTTGCTGACGGCACTCGACTGGGAGTCCCCCATCAGCCACGAGCGCCCCGTCACGAAGTTCGAGGACAAGGCGCAGCGGGTGGGCAGCAGCATCACGGAGCTGGTCTGGGGGAAGATCAGGGCATGAGCGTCCACGAAGAACTGTCCGACGTGTCCGCGGCCCCCACTGCGGACGGCACCGAGCGGCACGAGCGGGTGCTGCTCGTGTGGGACGCGCCGAACCTGGACATGGGTCTCGGTGCCATTCTCGGCGGCCGGCCCACCGCCGCATACCGGCCGCGGTTCGACGCGCTCGGACGGTGGCTGCTCGGCCGCACGTCCGAGCTCTCGCGCACCACGACGGCCACCCTCGACCCCGAGGCGACGGTGTTCACGAACATCGCGCCGGGCAGCGCCGACGTCGTGCGCCCGTGGGTCGAGGCGTTGCGCAACGTCGGCTTCGCGGTGTTCGCCAAGCCGAAGATCGACGAGGACAGCGACGTAGACTCCGACATGTTGCGGCACATCGCGCTGCGACGCAGTGAGGGTCTGGCGGGGGTGATGGTCGCCTCCGCCGACGGGCAGGCGTTCCGGGAACCGCTCGAGGAGATCGCCGCGACCGGCGTGGCGGTGCAGGTCCTCGGTTTCCGCGAGCACGCCAGCTGGGCGGTCACGTCCGAGGTGCTCGACTTCGTCGACCTCGAGGACATCCCGGGGGTGTTCCGCGAGCCGCTGCCACGCGTGAGCCTGGACTCGCTGCCCGACGAGGGCGCCTGGTTGCAGCCGTTCCGACCGCTGTCCGCCCTGCTCGTGGGCCGCAAGAGCGTGGCCGAATAGGAGAGTTTCGTGTTCGACCGCTGGGGAGAGCTCGTCCACCGTGCGCGCTTCACCGTCATCGCGGTGATGGTGGCCGGTCTGCTCGGGCTCGCCGGGTACGGCGCGAGCCTGAACGATCATCTCAGCCAGAGCGGCTGGGACGATCCCGGCTCGGAGTCCGTCGCTGCGGCGAAGCTGGCCGACGGCACCTTCGGCCGCGACACGAACGGCGACGTCCTGGCGTTGTACACGGCGCCGGAGGGCAGGACGGTCGACGACCCGGAGTTCGCGGCGAAGGTCAAGGACAGTCTCAACTCGCTGGTCGCGGACCATCCGGATCAGATCCTGAAGATCAACGGCGCGTACTGGCCGACGAACGGAGCCCCGGCCGTGCCGGCGCTGGCGGACCAGTCGCGGCAGCACGCCGTGGCGTCGGTCGCCATCGCGGGCGCCAACGACACCGAGCTGACCAACAACTTCCGTGACGTGAAGGACGAGTTCCTCATCGACGGGGTCGACGTGCAGCTCGCCGGCCTGCAACCGATCTCCGGCGCCCTCAACGACACGATGGCGCAGGACATCAAGCGCATGGAGCTCCTCGCGATCCCGGCGGTCGGAATCCTGCTGTTCTTCGTCTTCGGCGGCGTGATCGCGGCCGCGATGCCGCTGATCACCGGCGGCCTGACGGTCGTCGCCGCGAACGGCATCGTGCGGCTCATCACGAACTTCACCGAGGTCAACTCGTTCGTCGCGCCCGTGGTGTCGCTGATCGGCCTGGGCCTGGCGATCGACTACGGCCTGTTCATGGTGTCCCGGTTCCGGGAGGAACTCGCCGAGGGCTACGCCGCGCCCGCCGCCGTGCGCCGCACGGTGATGACGGCCGGGCGCACCGTGGTGTTCTCCGCCACGATGGTCGTCACGAGCCTCGGCGGCCTGCTGCTGTTCCCGCAGGGTTTCCTCAAGTCCGTCGCCTACGGCGCGATCGCGACGGTGTCGCTGGCGGCGATCACCTCGATCACGCTGCTGCCCGCCATGCTGGCCATCCTCGGCCGGAACATCGACAAGTGGGGCTGGTCCCGGTTCGGGCAGATCCAGTCCAACGAGCAGGTCGAGAACAGCATCTGGGGACGGATCACCCGGTGGGTGATGCGCAATCCGCTCAAGGTCACCATCCCCACGGTGATCGGCCTGCTGCTACTCATCGTGCCGCTCACCGGCATCAAGTTCGGCGGCATCAACGAGACCTACCTGCCGCCCGACCATCCGACGCGGCTCGCCCAGGAACAGTTCGACGAGTTGTTCCCCGGCCAGCGCGCCGAGCCGGTGCGCATCGTCGTCCGCGGCGCCGAGGGCGGCGACCTCAACGAGATCATCCAGACGGCCAGCGCGGCTCCCGGCCTGGTGGAGAAGTTCACCATCGAGGGCCCCGCGCGGGACGGCGTCCGCGTCGTCAAGGCCGGGCTCGAGGACCGCAACACCGCCGCCGAGACCATCGACTACCTGCATGCGGCGCCGTGGCCCGACGGCGTGGAGGTGCTCGTCGGCGGCACACCGGCGATCGAACAGGACTCGATCGCCGCGCTGATGAACACGCTGCCGCTGATGGTGACGGTGGTCATCGTGCTCACGACCCTGCTGATGTTCCTGGCGTTCGGGTCGCTGGTGCTGCCGATCAAGGCGGCGCTGATGAGTGCGCTGGGCCTGGGCGCCACCCTCGGCATCCTGACGTGGATCTTCATCGACGGTCACGGGGCCGGGCCGTTGAACTTCACGCCCGGTCCCATCATGTCGCCGGTGCTCGTGCTGATCATCGCGATCATCTACGGCCTGTCCACCGACTACGAGGTCTTCCTGCTCTCCCGCATGGTCGAGGCCCGCTCGCAAGGGGCGAGCACCACCGAATCCATCCGGATCGGCACGGCGCACACCGGCCGCATCATCACCGCCGCGGCGCTGATCCTGATCGTCGTCACCGGCGCCTTCGGCTTCTCCGAACTGGTGATGATGAAGTACATCGCCTACGGCATGATCGCGGCCCTGATCATCGACGCCACGGTGATCCGCATGCTGCTCGTGCCGGCGACGATGAAACTGCTCGGCGACGACTGCTGGTGGGCACCGGCGTGGATGAAGCGGATCCAGGCCAGGATCGGGCTCGCGGAGCCGATCCTCGACAACGAGCTCATGCCGCAGGACGTGCCGGAGCTGATCACGGTCGGCATGTTCGGTCCGGCGACCGTCGCGGCCACCGGGTCGCACCGCCTGCCCACCGTCGCCGGCGTCGCCACGGACGATCCGATGACGCAGCCGCTGCCGAAGATCGCCGCACCCCGCTCGGCCGCCGAGCAACGGCGCGTCCGCGACCTGCAGCCGCCACCCCGCCGAGCGGCCCCGCCGCGCGCCCCGCGCCCGGCCGAGCCGCCGGCTCGGGCACCGGAGGACCGGGACCGGCCGCTCCGGCGTCGTCCGGCCGGTGCGAGCCCGGAGGCTCCCGAGGCACGGCCGCAGCAGCCGGCGCCGGCAGCGCAGAATCCGTCGGGCCGGATCCCGGCGCCGAATCCGCCCGCTCCCCCGCAGGATCGTCC
>NZ_JAALEH010000012.1:0-103677 GCF_011058195.1 Rhodococcus sp. 14C212
CGCCCGATCCGCTCCCCGGCGCGCACGGCACTGCTCGACGTCGACGCGACCGCGTGGGACGCCGCGGCGGACGCGGCCGGCGGTACCCCCAATTCCCTCTTCCTCGCGCTCGCCGCGGGCATCGCCCACCGCGCCGGGCTCGATTGGCCGCTGCGGATCGCGGTGCCCGTCGACGGCCGCACCGCCGCGCCCGGCCTCCCCGACGACGGCGCCGGCAACGACGTGACGATGACCGAGGTGGTGGTCGACGCGTCCGACACCCCGGCCTCGCTCCGCCACCGCGCCCGTGATGCGTACATCCGCCGCCGGGAGGGGGCGCCGCACGGCCTGCCGGACGAGGTGCTGCAACTGCTGCCCGACCGGCTCGCCGCGCGCCTCGCCGCGGGGGCCGGCGAGCGGGACCTGCTGTGCTCCAACATCGGGCCGCTGCCCCCGGTGCTGGACGGATTCGGCCCGCACCGCACCACCGGCGTCGCCACCCGCGTCGTCCATCCGGGCCTCGCGACCGCCCGGGCCTCGACGTCCACCCGGCTCGCCGCGTACCTGTGCCGGCAGGGCGACCGCTACACCCTCGCCCTGGTCGCGCTCGACGACGAGCACTTCCCCACCCGGGCCGCCCTGCGCGCAGACACCGACGCCGGGCTCGCCGCCCACGGGCTGCACGGCCGGCACTGGTAACCGCGGCACCTATGACTCGGCGTCACGTACAGTTCGAGCATGGCGGCTGAGACCCTTGTCACTGTTCCCGACGGCGCCCTGCGCGGCACCCGCATCGGCGACCTCCTCGCCTGGCGCGGCGTCCCCTACGCGGCACCCCCGGTGGGGCCGCTGCGGCTGCGCGCTCCGCAGCCGGTGCAACCGTGGACCGGCGAACGCGATGCCACCCGCTTCGGCGCCGCGGCGAGCCAGCACCCGCGCGGCCTGACGATCGGTTTCCGGAAGCAGCAGCCCGCGAGCGAGGACTGCCTGACGCTCAACGTGCTGGCGCCCGCGGCGCCCGCGGCGACGCCGCGGCCGGTGCTGGTGTTCATCCACGGCGGTGCCTACACGCTGGGCACCACGGCGATGCCGCTCTACGGCGGGGAATCGCTGGTGCGCCGCGGTGACGTGATCTACGTGTCGATCAACTACCGGCTCGGCAGCCTCGGCTATCTCGACTTCACCCAGTTCTCCACGGCGGAAAGGCCTTTCGACTCGAACCTGGGGCTGCGCGACCAGGTCGCCGCGCTGGCGTGGGTGCGCCGCAACATCGCCGCCTTCGGCGGCGACCCCGACAACATCACGATCTTCGGCGAATCCGCCGGCGGCAACGCCGTCACCACCCTGCTCGCCACACCCGCCGCCGCGGGACTGTTCGCCCGCGCCGTCGCCCAGAGTTCGGCACCGAACCTCGTCGTCGACGCCGACCACGCGGCCGAGTGGGCACGACGTTTCGTCGAACTGCTCGGCGCAGAACGGGATTCCGCGGTCGCGGCGCTCGGGTCCGCGACCCCGGCGGAGCTCGGCCGCGCCGCCCAGCGGCTCAGCGGGCGCATCCTGCACGAGACTCCCGGCCTGCACGCGTTCGGTCCCGTCATCGACGGCGACTACCTTCCCACCGCCCCGATCGAGGCCTACGAAACCGGTGCCGCACATCGGGTTCCGCTGATCATCGGCACCAACGCCCGAGAGGGCACGCTGTTCCCGCGGGTCCTCGACGCGCTGCCCACCAATCAGCTCCGCATCGAGCAGATGTTCGGGCTCACCGATCCCACGGCCCAG
This sequence comes from Rhodococcus sp. 14C212, assembly GCF_011058195.1. Lineage (NCBI taxonomy): Bacteria > Bacillati > Actinomycetota > Actinomycetes > Mycobacteriales > Nocardiaceae > Rhodococcus > Rhodococcus sp. 14C212. The sequence continues at coordinate 1,762 of NZ_JAALEH010000012.1, forward strand.
GAGCGCGTCGTCGCGGCCTATCCCGGCTACCCGGAGGCCCGCGCGGCCGTCGATCTCGGCGGCGATCTCACGTTCTGGCATCCCTCGATCGAGATCGCCCAGGCCCACGCCCGCCACGCCCCCACCTACAGCTACCGGTTCGACTACGCGCCGCCGCTGCTGCGCTGGACCGGCTTCCACGCCACCCACGCGTTCGAGCTGCTCGCCGTGTTCGGCCAGGCCGACACCGCGCTCGGCCGGGTGGTCACGGTCGCCGGAGGCCGGCGCGCGCTGCGCACGGTAAGCGACTCGGTGCAGCGTCAGTGGCTGCACTTCGCGCAGGAGGGTGAGCCGCTGCCGTCGTGGCCGCGCTACGACGAGCGCGACCGCGCCACCGTCGTCTTCGACGACCCGACGCGCGTGGAGTACGACCCGTGGCGGGAGCGGCGGCTGGCCTGGGCCGGGTACCGCGGCTACCGCGGTCTCGCGCTGCCGCAGGCGGGAGCGGTCACTTGACCACGGTCAGCAGGAACACGACGTCCTCGAGCGCGGTGACGCTGTGCCGGACGGTGGGCAGCACCAGGTAGTCGCCGGCCGAGCCCTTCCAGGAGTCGTCGCCGGCGATCAGGGACAGCCGCCCGCCGAGCACCTGCAGCGATCCCTCGCCGGGGCCGTCGTGCTCGGCGAGTTCGTGGCCGGCCAGCAGTGCCACCATCGTCTGCCGCAGATGCTTGGCGTGCCCGCCCAAGATCGTCTGCGAGCTGCGGCCGCTGCTCGATGCCGCCGCCAGCTTCAGTTGCTGTCGCGCCAGAGCCGTGAGGGAAAGCTTGTCCATGGCAGCCCTTCCTGGTCGGGGTACGCCCTCGCAGTATGGCCCACCGGGGGCGCCACCGGTCAGGTTCGCGCGTACCGGACGAAGCGGAACCCGATTCCGTCGCCGGATTCCTGCCGCGCGCCGACGTCCACGGCCGTCCACCCGGGACCGATCCGCGGGGCGAAGGCGTCCGCGCCGACCTCGAGGTCCACCTCCGTGACGAGCAGCCGCGTCGCGTGCGGCATGGCCTGCGCGTAGATCTGGCCGCCGCCGATGACGCAGACGTCGCCGCCGCCGGCGAGCGCCAGGGCCTCCGGCACGCCGTGGGCCACCTCGGCGCCCGCGTCCGACCAGGCCGGGTCGCGGGTGACGACGATGTTGCGCCGGCCGGGCAGCGGGCGGAACCGCGGGGGCAGCGACTCCCACGTCAGCCGGCCCATGATCACCGGCTTACCCGTCGTCACGGCCCGGAAGTGCGCCATGTCCTCGGGGATGCGCCACGGGATCGCGCCGTCACGGCCGATGCCGCCGTCGCGGTCCTGCGCCCAGATCAGGACGATGTCGCCCGTCTCCGTCATACCGCGACCGGCGCCTTGATCGGCGGGTGGTGCCGGTACCCGGTGATCTGCACGTCCTCGTACTCGTAGTCGAAGATCGACCCGCGCCGGTTCAGCTCCAGGGTGGGGTACGGGTAGGGCGCGCGGGTGAGCTGCTCGGTGACCTGCTCGACGTGGTTGTCGTAGATGTGGCAGTCCCCGCCCGTCCACACGAACTCGCCCGGCTCGAGGTCGGTCTGCTGGGCCACCATGTGGGTCAGCAGCGCATAGCTGGCGATGTTGAACGGCACGCCGAGGAACAGGTCGGCGCTGCGCTGGTACAGCTGGCAGCTGAGCTTGCCGTCGGCGACGTGAAACTGGAAGAACGCGTGGCACGGCGCGAGGGCCATCCGGTCGATCTCACCGACGTTCCACGCGGAGACCACGATGCGCCGCGAGTCGGGGTCGGTGCGGATCGTGTCGATCGCCTTGGTGATCTGATCGATGTGCCCGCCGTCGGGGGCCGGCCAGGACCGCCACTGCACCCCGTAGACGGGACCGAGCTCGCCGTCGGCGTCGGCCCACTCGTCCCAGATCGTGACGCCGTGCTCCTGCAGCCACTTGACGTTGGAGTCGCCGCGCAGGAACCACAGCAGCTCGTACACGATCGACTTCAGATGCACCTTCTTCGTGGTGATCAGCGGAAAGCCCTGCGACAGGTCGAAGCGCATCTGGTGCCCGAACAGGCTGCGCGTCCCGGTGCCCGTGCGGTCCGCCTTCGGCGTGCCGGTCTCGAGCACCAGGCGGAGGAGGTCTTCGTACGGGGTCGGCACGGCAGTCACCACGACAGGCTATCGCCCGTGCGTGGTTGTGGTCGTTGGGGCAGCCCGAAGCACGCACGGGCGATAGCCTGACTCCATGCCCGAGCTGCCCGAGGTGGAAGCCCTGGCGGTGTTCCTGCGCGAGCACGCCGTCGGTGCCGTCGTCGGCCGGATCGACGTGGCGGCGCTCAGCGTCCTGCAGACCGCCGACCCGCCGGTCACCGTGCTGCAGGGCCGCGACGTCACCGGCGTGTCCCGCTTCGGGAAGTTCCTGGCCGTCGACTGCGCGGGTCTGTGGCTCGTCACGCACCTGTCGCGGGCGGGGTGGCTGCGCTGGCAGGACAACCCGTCGCCGGCACCGCCGAAGCTGGGCCGGGGTCCGCTCGCGCTGCGGGTGCACCTGTTCACCCCCGACGCCGCCACCCCCGCCTTCGACCTCACCGAGGCCGGCACCCGCAAGCGCCTCGCCGTGTGGATCGTCGACCGTCCGCAGCAGGTGCCCGGCATCGCCCGGCTCGGTCCCGACGCCCTGGCCGTCACCGCCGACGAGCTGGCCGCGCGACTGGTGGGCAGCACCGCACGCCTGAAGACCGCCCTCACCGACCAGCAGGTGCTCGCCGGGATCGGCAACGCCTACTCCGACGAGATCCTGCACGTCGCCCGGCTGTCGCCGTTCGCGCCGGCGGGCCGGCTCACCGACGAGCAACGGCAGGCGCTGTACGACGCGATGCGCACGGTGCTCCTCGACGCCGTGAGCCGTTCCGTGGGCCAGGATGCCGCGCGGCTCAAGGGCGAGAAGCGGTCCGGGATGCGGGTACACGCCCGCACGGGCCTGCCGTGCCCGGAGTGCGGCGACACCGTCCGCGAAGTCGCCTACGCCGAGCGTTCCTTCCAGTACTGCCCCACGTGCCAGACCGGCGGGAAGATCCTCGCGGACCGGCGGCTGTCGCGGCTGGTCAAGTGAGCGGTGTCGTTCGGGACCCGCGCAGCTCCGGAAGGGCACCCCGGCGGTAGCGTGCGGCTGTGACGGTTCTCGACGGCCTCCGTGGGGGTGCGCGCACGCTCGACCCCGGCTACTTCGCGCTCGTGATGGCGACCGGCATCGTGTCGATCGGCATGCACCTGCAGGGTCTGGTGACGGTGTCGGCCGCGTTACTGCTGGTGTCCGTCGTCGCCTACGCCGTCCTGCTGGCGCTGACCGGGTGGCGGCTCATGCGGTTCCGCGACGAGGTCCGCGCCGACCTCACCGACGCGAGCCGCGCGTTCGGGTTCTTCACGTTCGTCGCGGGCAGCAACGTGCTGGGGATCCGCCTGACCATGGACGGGTGGCACTCGACGGCTGCGGTCCTGCTCGTCGGCGCGGCCGCGACGTGGCTCGTGCTCGGCTACGTGATTCCCTGGACGGCGGTGCTCGGCACTCGCAGACGCCCGGTGATCGCCAAGGCCAACGGCAGCTGGTTCGTGTGGGTGGTCGCGGCCCAGTCGGTCGCGCTCGCCGCGGCCACCCTCGAGCCGATCTACGACGACCTTCGGCGGGCCCTGTCGCTGGTGGCCGTGTTCGCGTGGTCGGTCGGCCTGTTCCTCTACGCCGCGGCGGGGGTGTTCGTCGCGGCACGAATGATGCAGTATCCGCTCCGGCCGGTGGACCTCACGCCGTCGTACTGGGTGTCGATGGGCGCCGCGGCGATCACCGTGGTGGCCGGCTCCCGCATCGTGGCGATGGAGTCGGCCCCGATGGTCGACGCCACCCGCGGACTCGTCGCCGGGCTGGTGGTGGTGTTCTGGGCGTTCGCGACGTGGCTGCTGCCCGCCCTCGTCGCCGCGGGGTGGTGGCGGCACCGCACCCACCGCATCCGGCTGCGTTACGAGCCGGGCCTGTGGTCGGTCGTCTTCCCGCTCGGGATGTACGGCGTCGCCGGGGTCTACCTCGCCGAGGCCGACGAGCTGCCGTGGGTCGGGGTCGTCGGCAGGACGGAACTGTGGGTGGCCGTGACGGTGTGGGCGGCGGTGTTCGCCGCGATGCTCGTGCACCTGTGGCGCACGGTGCTGCGTCCGCGTCCGGCTACCGTGGGCCGGTGACGACCGAGGCCCTCGACGACGATTCGGTGCACGGCGTGCTGCATCACCCCGGCGGCGTTCCGCGCGGTGCGGTGGCCCTGACCCACGGGGCGGGCGGCAACTGCGACGCGGCGATCCTGCGGCAGCTGTGCGGCGCGTTCGCCGACGCGGGGTTCCTCGCGTTGCGCTTCGACCTGCCGTTCCGGCGCCGACGGCCGAAGGGGCCGCCGCAGCCGTCGCGGGCGGCGGAGGACCGGGCCGGGATCGCGGCGGCCGCCGAGGCGATGCGGGACCGCGCGGGCGGCCCGCTGATACTGGGCGGGGTCTCCTACGGCGGCCGGCAGACGTCGATGCTCGCGGCCGAGCAGACCGACGTCGCGGATGCGCTCGTCCTGCTGTCCTACCCGCTGCACCCGCCGGGCAAGCCCGAGAAGGCCCGCACCGAGCATCTGCCCGCGCTCGCCGTGCCGACGGTGTTCGCGCACGGCGACCGGGATCCGTTCGGCACCCTGGACGAGATGCGCAACGCGGTGCCGCTGATCCCAGCGCCCGTCGTGCTGGTCCCGGTGACGGGCGCGGCCCACGACCTCGGCAAGGCGAAGACCGATCCGGCACCGCCGATCGTGCACGCCGTGTCCGGTCTGCTCTCGGACACGGCGTCCCGGCCGTGGCACCCACGGCCGCGCGCGTAACGCGTCGGTGGTGTGGCCGCCGTTGCAGCCGGTGTCAGCCAGTCGGTTCGGCTCTCCAACCTCCGACGGGACGCGGAAGCCGGGGCTAGAGTCGATCACGTCGGACGTGGGAGCAGGGGAGGTGGGCGGTGCCTACGTCTCGGTTGCGGACCAACGCGAGGACCCTGCCGATCATCCTGGCCCTGTCCCTCGCCTTCACGATCACGGTCGTCGACCCACTGGTGCTGAGCCTGAATCTGCCGCAGGTGAGCCGGGCCCTCGACGTGCCACCGCAGGCCGTCGGATTGCTGGGCGGTATGGCGACACTGGTGATGGCCGCAGCCGTCCTCGCCGCGGGCAACCTCGGCGACGCGTTCGGGCTTCGACGCTTGCTGAGGTCGGGACTGGTCGTCGTCATGGTCGCCGATCTGCTCTCCATGCTTTCGCCCAACTACGCTTTTCTGCTTGCGATGCGGGTCTTGGCCGGATTGGGAATGACGGCGCTGCTCGGAGTGCCGCTGGCCCTGCTCAAGACGTCCGTGACGGACAAGCAGCGGCCGACGGCCATCGGCGTTTTCGTGGCCATCGAGATGGTTCTCTGTGGGGTACTCCCGGCGTTGACGGGCTGGGCGGTGGCGGCCGTCGGGTGGCGAGTCGTGTTCCTGGTCGCACCGCTGCTTGCCGTGATCTCGCTTCTGCTGACGGCGAAGTACGTCCCGGAGACGCCCGTTCAGCATCGCGCTCGGCTGGACGTGGCCGGCATCGTCCTGGTCGGTACGGCCCTCTTGGCACTCGTCATCGGACTGGCAGCCGCGCAGAACGGCATGTTCCGGCCCGAGACATGGCTGCCGCTGGCTGTCAGCGTGGTCGCCGCCGTGCTTTTCGTTCGCCACGAACGCCGCACCCCCGAACCGGCACTGAACCTGGCTCTGTTCGGAAGCCGGCCCTTCAGCGTGGCTCTGGCGGCGACCTTCACGCTGAATTTCCTCATGGCAGGGCTCGGCATCGTCCTGGGGCAGTTCGGCAGTGTGGTGCTCGCGCTGTCGCCGGAGACCATCGGCCTGTTGTTCCTCCCCGGCACGCTGCTGATCGCCGGTTTCGTGGTCTTGTCCGGGAGCCTGGTGGGCAAGTTCTCGCCGAGACCGGTGATGGTCGTCGGCCTCCTGCTCATGGCAGCCGGCGGACTGCTGATGGCGGGCACGGTCGATCCGACAATGGCGCTGTGGTTGCTCGTGGCGGCCGTGTGGCTGTACAACCTGGGCTCGATGGTGACCTCCACATCGGTGTCCGAGACGGTGCTCTCCCAGGCGCCGAGCGGGCAGTCCGGAACGGTGGCTTCCGTGCAGTTGGCCTTCGGGATGACCGGCTATGCGTTCGGGCCCACCGTGTACCTGCTGCTTCTCAACGTGTTCTTCCAGCGAGAATGGCTGGCCGACACCGAGGCACGCGGGCTGACGGCGACCCAGGGCGAGCAGGCCGTGGATGCCGCGCGTAGCGCGGTGGCGCAGAGCCCCGGGGGCGCCGGGTACGACCCGAACCTGCTTCGGCAGGTGGGCGGTCTCGATCTCGGAGCGGACTTGGCCGACGCGGTGCGACTCACCATGCTGACTGTCAGCGCCCTGCCCATCACTGTGGCGGTGGCGGCCTTTGTGCTCATGTCCCGCCGCAAGAAGCCGATCAGGACGGTGCGAGGGTGACTACCAGCACGTCCCTACGTGCCGGCTTCCCCCGGTCGACGGGTCGGATCGGCGAAACACCGTGCCAGGTGCAACGGTCGTCGCCCAGGAGGAAGGTGCCGGGTTCGCACAGGGTCGTCGTCACGAGTCGATCGCCCTCCGGGCCGAACACCGAGCTTTCGCCCCCGACGGCATTGTCGACGCTGATCAACAGGGAACCGACAAGCGTGACACCGTCGCGGTGCAAGCCCTCGGGCGTGGGCCGGCCCTCGTCATCTGCCGTTGCGACCACACGGAACGGATGCACCCAGACCGTCCATTCGGGAGCTTCGTCGAGGACCGGCGCGATCCGGCCCACCAGCTTCACCGTGCGCTCGAACAGCGGATCCGCGAGGAACGCGGCTGTCAGCTGTTCGAAATGGCGGTCTCGGGCGAGGTAGAGGGCGTTGGAGTCGTCAGGCTGTACGAATTCACGGTGCGCCATCGGCTCCAGCGCGCCGTCGGCCGCCCGGTACCGGAACCGGCCGTAGCGCCGCAGCCGGTGAACGCCCTGTTCTGCCGCGTACGGGTCGGGCGCAAGCTCCTCCCAATGCGCGGAGAACCGAACCCACCCATCGGCGTCGGCACCGATGGATCGCCACAGGTCTGCCGCCGGCATCAGGAACGTGCCCACGGAGGCGAGTGCTCGCCGGGCGGCGTCGACCGGATCCGTGTCGGCCTCCGTACCTCCCGCGACGTCTTCCCTCATCTACTCAGAGTCAGCGAGGACGGTCCCGTCGCGCAACCTTCGCCGGTGGTCAGGGAGCCTGCCGCGCCCGGCTCAACCGATCGAGATCGTCCTGCACCCGTGCGCTCACCGCCACGGGATACGGCGACCCCGCCTCGTGGAGGGAACGAAGCGCCGGCGGAAGAGCGTCGATCTGCTGCCGTGCACGCCGTCGCGCCGCGTCGAGTCCGGCGTCGTACTGCGACAGCCGCCGGCCGCCACGCATCACGGGCACCAGCAGCGGCTCACCCGGGAGGTTCTCGTCGGGCCGGCCGATGATGTCGCCTGCGAAGACACCGTCGTCGACCCGGCGGTACACCTGCTTGCGCCCGGGAGAGAGGACCTTGCCGCTCGACAGCTTCGTCCGCCCGACGCCGGCGTACTCGACGAGCTTGTACGCCATGTCGAGCGTGGGCGCGTCCTGGGCGACGGAGAGCTGGGTGCCCACCCCGAAGCCGTCGATGGGACAGCCGTCGTCCAGCAGTGCCGCCACGCTGTACTCGTCGAGGCCCGACGAGGCAAAGATCCGGACGCCGTGCAGACCCGCCGCGTCGAGCCGGGCACGCGCCGCCTTCGACAGCGCGCCGAGGTCCCCGGAATCCAGCCGGACCGCCCGCACGTCGAACCGGTCGCCCAGTCGCTCGGCCAGTTCGACGACCAGGTCGACGCCGCGGAGCGTGTCGTAGGTGTCGACGAGCAACGTCGTGCCGGGATAGAGCCGGGCGAACGCCTCGAAGGCGTCGAACTCGTCGTCGAACGCCTGGACGAAGCTGTGGGCCATCGTGCCGAACGCGGGGATTCCGTATTCCTCGGCCGCGCGCAGGTTGGAGGTTCCCGCGGCACCCGCGAGGTAGCTGGTCCGGGCGACCTCGAGGGCGGCGTCGGTGCCGTGGGCCCGGCGCGCCCCGAAATCCACCACCAGCCGCCCGCGGGCGGCCTCGACCACCCGCGCGGCCTTGCTCGCGAGGACACACTGCAGGTGGATGCGGTTCAGGACGAAGGTCTCGACGAGCTGCGCCTCCAGGATCGGCGCGACGACCTGGACGATCGGCTCGTTCGGAAAGACGACGGTGCCCTCCGGCACGGCCCACACGTCGCCGGTGAAACGCACCCCGGCGAGCCGCTCGAGGAACTCGTCGGAGAACAGACCGAGTCCGCGCAGGTACTGCAGGTCGTCCTCCTCGAACCGGAACGCCTCGAGGAAGTCGAGCACGTCGGGCAGGCCGGCGGCCAGCACATAGGACCGCCCCGGCGGAAGCTTGCGGAAGAACGTTTCGAACACGGCCGTGTCCGACATTCCCAGGACCAGATAGGCCTGCGCCATCGTGACCTCGTACAGGTCGGTGAACAACGCGGCACCGCGCGGCGGAACTCCCATGGCGGCCGTCACCCGTCTCCGTCGAACCCGGCCCGTCCGGATTCGTTCTCCATATCCGGATTCTCACACGCCGGCGACGGGCTGCGGCCGTGTTGCCCCTTTTGCCGCGGCGCACGGGCCGGCACTCGGGGACGCGCGAGGCGTGCACCTATGCTGACGGGTGTGAGCACTCCCGGTGACAACGGCACGATCGACGACACCGCCGACATCGACGGACTGATCGCCGAGATCCGCGAACGCCTCACCGACACCGTAACCACCCCGGCGAGCATGCAGAGCCTGCTCGAGGCGGTGCTCGTCGTCGGGTCGGGGCTCGAACTCGACTCCATGCTGCAGCGCATCGTCTCCGCGGCCGTCGCGCTGCTCGGCGCCCGCTACGGTGCGCTCGGCGTGCGGGCGCCCGACGGCGGACTGTCGGAGTTCGTGTACGTCGGCATCGACCCCGCCGAGCGCAGCCGCATGGGGCACCTGCCCGAGGGCCGTGGCCTGCTCGGCCTGCTCGTCAACGACCCGCGGCCGGTGCGGATCGCGGACCTGTCGGAGCATCCCGCCTCGATCGGCTTCCCACCCGGCCATCCACCGATGAAGAGCTTCCTCGGTACACCGATCATGGTGCGCGGCAGGGTTTTCGGAAGCATCTACCTCACCGAGAAGATCGACGGTCCCGCCTTCACCGAAGAGGACGAGGTGATCCTGAAGGTCCTCGCCAGCTCCGCGGGCGTCGCCATCGACAACGCCCGCCTGTTCGAGGGGTCCCTCACCCGCGAACGCTGGCTCGAGGCGGTGGCCGCGATCAACTCACGGTTGCTGGTGGGCGGTTCCGTCGACGAGACCCTCGCGCTCCTGGTCGACCGGGTCCGGGACCTCGCGCACGCCGTGGGCACCTACGTCCTGCTGGTCGACGGCACCCAGGGGACCGTCCGGGCCGCCGCGGCGCCCGGCCCGCCGGCGACGGGCTCGCGTCTCGATCTCACCGATTCTCCTGTGCTGCAGTCTATCCGGACCCGGCGCACCCTGATCACCGACAACCTCGACGGGCTTCCGGCGGCCGGCGCGGGCCGCGCCGGCCGAGCCGCGATCCTGCCGCTGTCCGCCACGTCGGGGGTCACCGGCGTGCTGATCGCCACCCGGTCGGCCCGTTCCGATGCGTGGGACGACGCGGAGGTGACGCGACTCGAGTCCATGGCCGACCTGGTCACGGTGGCACTCGAATTCGCCGCGCAGCAACGCAAGAAGCGGCTGCTCGACGTTCTCGCCGACCGGGACCGGATCGCACAGGACCTGCACGACAACGTGATCCAGCGCCTCTTCGCCACCGGGATGAGCCTGCAGAGCACCCTGGTGCCGGGCACCGATCCCGACCGGGTCGCGGACATCGTCCAGCACGCCGTCGAGCAGCTCGACCGCACGGTCCGCGAGATCCGCACCACCATCTTCGATCTGCACACCACCGGCGCCGCGGCGTCGACCAGCCTGCGGCGACGGCTGCTGGACGTGGTCGGCGACCTGACCACCCAGTCCCCCGTGGCGCCGAACGTCCAATTCGCCGGCGCCATCGACACTCTCGTTCCCGTCCGCATCCATCCGCACGCCGAGGCGGTGCTGCGGGAGGGACTGAGCAACGCGCTGCGCCACTCGCAGTCGGAGAAGATCTCCGTATCCGTCACCGCGGGCGACGAGTTCACCATCGAGATCGTCGACGACGGCATCGGACTGCCGGACACACCGCGCCGCAGCGGCCTCGCGAATCTCGAGCGGCGCGCCCAGCAGTGCGGCGGCCGCTGCAGCACCGGACCCGGCGAGAGGGGCGGGACGCGCGTGCTGTGGCAGGTCCCCCTGTGACCCGGGGTCCCCGTCAGACCTCGCGCTGCTTGCGCAGCTCGGTGGCGAGCACCGCGGCCTGCGTGCGGCGCTGCATCCCGAGCTTGGCCAGCAGCCGTGAGACGTAGTTCTTGATCGTCTTCTCCGCCAGGAACAGCCGCTCGGCGATCTCGCGGTTGGTCAGGCCCTCCCCGATCAGCTCGAACACGGCCCGTTCCTGCTCCGACAGCTCGGCGAGCGGGTCCGCCGTGCGGGACGCGCGGATGCGTTCCATGAGCGCGGCCGTCGCCCGGCTGTCGAGCAGCGAGCCCCCGGCCGCGACGGTCCGGATCGCCGAGACCAGGTCGGTGCCGAGGATCTGCTTGAGGACGAACCCGGAGGCGCCCGCCATGATCGCGTCGAACAGGGCCTCGTCGTCGGCGTAGGAGGTGAGCATGAGAGCCCGCAGCTCCGGCATGCGGGCCCGCAGCTCGCGGCACAGTTCGACGCCGTTGCCGTCGGGCAGGCGCACGTCGAGCACCGCGACTTCGGCTCCGCTGCCCGGGATGCGGGCCAGCGCCTCACCGACCGACGCGGCCTCCCCGACAACCGTGAAGTCGGGCACGCTGTCGAGCAGATCGACCAACCCGCGCCGCACGATCTCATGGTCGTCGACGAGAAATACCCGAGGCATCGTCCCTCACCTTTCCTGACACCGGCATTGCGGTGACCATCGTCTCAGCTCGCTCGCGCGGCGCCGACCCCGGGCCGTTCGACGGCAGTTTCGGGACCTTCGGCACATGCGCCCGGTGCGGCCCGCGGGCGATGCTCGGACAGTCATCCCCGATGAACCGTGCGAGGTGACCGACCAGGACTAGGAGGCTGCGATGTCCACGGTGCCCGACACCTGGTCCACGAGCGACACCGAGGTCATTGCGCGTGCCGTGATCGAGGCCCCCTCCATCCACGACACCCAGCCGTGGAACCTGCGCCTTCCGGCCCGCACGGCCGAACTCGAGGAGCGGGTCGAGTTCGCCGCCCCCGGCCAGGACCCCCTGCGCCCGGATCGGCTCATCTCGTGCGGAGCCGCCGTCGCCAACCTCGAACTCGGCATCCGGGTGCTCGGCTGGAGCACCCGGACCCTGCTGCTGCCCGAGCCGGAGCGGCCCGAGCTGATCGCCCGGATCGAGGCAGCGGCGCCGGCCACTCCTTCGAGCACCGACCTGGGGTTCTTCGCCGCCATCTCGCACCGGCGCAGCCACCGCGAGTCGTTCGCCCGGATCCCGGTGCCGGCGACCACCATCGCCGACGTGATGGCCGCCGCGGACATCCCCGGCGTCCAGGTTCGCCTGCTGGCGTCGGACGAGGCGCCGGCGCTCGCCGACATGCTCACCTACTCGGCCGACGCGATGCGCCGCAATCCGCACTACCAGCGCGAGATGTTCCGGTGGACGTCGCACTGGCACCCGGAAGGCAACGCCGAGGTGGTGACCGACTGGGGCGCCGATCTCGACGCCGGCGGACCCGCCGGGCGTGCGCTGATCACCACCGGCGTGCCGGACACCGCCGAGCTCGCGGCGGCCATCGACCGGGAGACCGTCCTGGTCTTCTCGGTGCACTCCACCGATCCGATCGACCTGGTCCGGGTGGGCATCGCATCCGAGCGGGCGTGGCTGGCGGCGGTCGACGCCCGGTTGTCGGCGTCCGTACTCACCTATCCACTGCGAGTGGAGGATTCGGCCGACCGGCTCGCCGAACGGATGGACCTCGACGGCCTGCCGCAACTGATCATGCGCATCGGGTTCTGACCCGACCGCACCGACCGCCGGGCGCCGCAGGGGGGCGCCGGGGTCCCACCAGAGAGGGAACACATCACTGTGACAAGGGAACTCACGGATCTCGAACTGCTCCGAGAGCTCGAGCCGATCGCCGAGGACAACGTCCACCGCCACCTGGCGATGGCGAAGGACTGGCATCCGCACGACTATGTTCCGTGGGACGCGGGCCGCAACTTCGCCGCCCTCGGCGGCATCGACTGGGACCCCGAACAGTCCGCGCTGTCCGAAACCGCGCAGGCAGCGATGATCACCAATCTGCTCACCGAGGACAACCTGCCCTCCTACCACCGCGAGATCGCCGAGCACTTCAGCCTCGACGGCGCCTGGGGCACGTGGGTGGGCCGCTGGACGGCCGAAGAGAACAAGCACTCCGTCGTCATGCGGGACTACCTGGTGGTCACTCGCGGTGTGGACCCCGTCGCGCTCGAGAACGCGCGCATGGCGCACATGACCACCGGATTCGACCCGGGATCGACGTCGATGCTCGAGTCCGTGTCGTACGTGACCTTCCAGGAACTGGCGACCCGGGTCTCGCACCGCAACACCGGCAGGGCCTGCGGCGATCCGATCGCGGACCGCATGCTCGCCCGCGTCGCCGCGGACGAGAACCTGCACATGATGTTCTATCGCAACATCGTCGAAGGCGCCCTCGACATCGCCCCCGACCAGGCGCTCGCCGCGATCATGAGCGTGCTGACCCGGTTCCGGATGCCGGGCTCGTCGATGGCGAACTTCCGGCGCAACGCCGTGCTGATCGCCAAGGGCGGCATCTACGACCTGCGGCAGCATCTCGACGACGTGGTGCTGCCGGTGCTCCGCAAGTGGCGCGTCTTCGACCGCACCGACTTCGGCGGCCGCGGCGAGCAGCTACGCGAGGACCTCGACGCCTTCCTCACCGATCTGCAGACGAAGGCCGAGCGGTTCGAGGAGGCCCGGGACCGGGCGCTGGCCCGTCAGGCCCGGCGCGACGAACACGCAGGGGCGAGCGCATGACCAGTGTGCGCGAGCCGGGGACCGGAACCGCGGACAGCACGTTGTTCGGCTCGGTGCTCGACATGGCGCGCGCCGCGAAGCGCGGCGACGTGTCCGGCTGGCTGACCGCCAAGAGCAGCACCCACCGCCCGGAGGACGTCGCCTACCTGAGTTCGGTGTTGCTGGGGGTACTCATCGAGAACGACGCGGTCCGCCGCGGCATCCATCCCGCCGACGTGTGGAGCGAGCTGCGCCGGCGCGGTCTCGACGACTTCGGCTGACCGGCCGGCTACCCGGAACCACCCGGCGACGATGCCCGGCACCCGCTCAGGGTGCCGGGCATCGAGCGTCCGGGTACGTTCCCGGCGGTCGCGCGCTGCGGTGCGTCCCGCGCGCGTACGGACGCGCGCGGGAAGCACCCTGCCGCGCAACCACATGCGGTGCAGGCCCGGGACGGGACGGCTACTTCTCGCCGTCCGGCCGGACGATCAGCACGGGGCAGTCGGCCGTCTGCATCAGCGCGTTGCTGGTCGATCCGAGCAGCAGGCCCTTGAAGCCGCCGCGGCCGCGGGAGCCCACGACGATCAGCTGGGCGCGTTCGGCGTACTCGCTCAGCACCCGCACCGGCCGGTCCCGCGCGACGACGCGCTCGACGACGACGTCCGGGTAACGCTCCTGGAACCCGGCGAGGTTCTCGGCGAGCACGACCTCCTCCCCCGTCTGGATCCTGCTCCACTGCGGATCCTCGGGCACCGCGCCCAGGGACGGCTGCACGCTCACGTCGCTCCACACGTTCACCGCGACGAGCGTCGCCTTGCGGGCGGACGCCTCGGCGAACGCCACCTCGACGGCGCGCACGGAGGCCTCGGAACCGTCGACGCCGACCACGACCGGGCCGTCGGAGGGCGGTGCCCCGTCGAGGGTGCGGCCGCGCACGATCGCGACCGGGCAGTGGGCGTGCGAGGCGAGGCCGAGGGTGACGGAGCCGACGAGCAGCCCCTTCACCTCCCCGAGCCCGCGCGAGCCGAGCACGATGGTGTCGGCACGGTTCGAGAGGTCGACGAGGGTGGGGACGACCTTGCCCTCGATCTGCTCCGTGGTGATCTCGACCGGGCCCTGCTCGTCGGCGATGCGCTTGGCGAGCACCTTGGCACTGTCGAGCCGCGCCCGCGCCGTCTCCTTCATCTCCTCGTGGAAGCTCTCCGCGAGGTAGGGCTCGGAGTAGTAGAACGCGGGGATGTGCACGACGGTGACGATGTGCAGCGGCAGCGCGCGGGCCGCGGCAGCGCGGGCCGCGGCAGCGCGGGCCGCCCAGATCACCGCGGTCGCCGCCGCGTCGGATCCGTCGACCGCAACGACGATCGGTTGGGTTTCGGTCATCTGATGTTCGGCGCCGATACTCCCTCGTTCACGAGGGAGAGGAAGCGCCGTCCTCCTTTCGGGGGGAGTGGTGGTGTCGGGAAAATCTGTCGGTGGGGTCGGTTAGCGTGCCGGGCATGGGGGTCGAGGTGGTGCGCTACAACTACCGGTTGCGGCCGGGCGCCACCGCCGCCGCTGCCCTGATCGAGGAGTGGCATCGCTGCCGGTTCCTGTGGAACGAAGCCGTCCACCAGTTCACCACGGGCCGCAAGCCGAGTTTCGGGACACTCGGCAAGCAGCTGACCGACGCCCGGGCACGCTCGTCGTGGTTGCGGGACGGCTCCCAGGTCGCCCAGCAGCAGATGCTGCGCACCTACGCGCAGGCGTTGGACGCGTCGTGCACGGTCAAGGGCCGGGGCCGACCGCGGTTCAAGGCGCGGAAGAAGACCCTGCCGTCGCTCGAGTACACCCGCCGCGGGTTCCGGATCCGGGACGGCCGGTTGGTGTTGCCCAAAGGCGTGCGTGTTCCGGTGGTGTGGTCGCGGGCACTGCCGTCGGAGCCGTCGAGTGTGCGGATCACCCGCGATTGCCTCGGTCACTGGTATGCCTCGTTCGTGGTGACCCGCGAGGCCGGGCCGATCCCGGTCGCCGACCCGGGCAGCGCGGTCGGGATCGACTGGGGAGTGGCCCGGACCGCGACGGCCACCGAGGAGCGGTTCGATCTGCCGCATCACGGGCACCGGAAACGGTGTGCGGCGGAGTTGGCGAGAGCGCAGCGGACGATGGCGCGGCGCCGCCGGGGGAAGGGGCACCCACCCTCGAGGGGCTATCGGCGGGCCCGCGCCCAGGCCGCGAAGGTACAGAAGAAGGCGGCCCGGCAGAACCGGCACGACGGCCGGATCCGGGCCAGGACCGTGGTCGAGGCGCATCATCTCGTCGCGGTGGAGGATTTCAAACCCAGGTTCCTGTCGAAGTCGACGATGGCGCGCACGGCCGCCGATGCCGCGGTCGCGACGGTGAAACGAGAGTTGATCGAGCAGGGCAGGCGGGCCGGCCGGAAGGTGGTGTCGGTGCGGCCCGCGTACACAACCATGACGTGTTCGAGGTGTTTCGCGAGAGCCAAGCAACCCCTCGGACTCGAGGAACGAACATTCCGGTGCCGGGCGTGCGGGCACACCGCGTGCCGGGACCGGAACGCTGCCAGAGTGGTTCTGGCTGTGGCGGAGCGTGGCCACACCGGTGTCGACGACGTGAGTCAAACGGATCACCTCCCTCCGGGTGGTGGTGCGGTTGCGGTCTGAGTCGGGAATCTCCTGCCTTCAGGGAGAGGCGTTAAGAAAATCCCCTCTGTCGGCGGGCCGGTGGGCCCGGGTTCTCACATCGGCACGGGTGTCAGTTGCAGATCTCCCGCAGCTGTTCGATCAGTCGGACCCGGCCGGCGGTGTTCTCCGCGATCGGGGTGACGCTGAGGGTGGTGACGCCGGCTTCGGCGAACGCGGCGACGCGTTCGCGGACGTAACTCTCGGGCCCGATGAGCGAGACCGCCCGCACCAGGTCGTCGGGCACCGCGGCGGCGGCCTCCTCCTTCCGGCCTGCGAGGTACAGGTCCTGGATGGTCTCCGCTTCCTTGGCGTACCCGTAGCGGACGGCGAGGTCGTTGTAGAAGTTCTTGCCCTTCGCCCCCATGCCGCCGATGTACAGCGCGAGGTGCGGGCGTACGAAGTCGAGCAGGAAGTCCACGTCGTCGCCGATCGCGAGCGCCGCGCCGACGTAGACCTGCAGGTCCCCGAGCGCGGGATCGCGCTTGGCCTTGCCGCGCGCGAGGGACTCGCCCCACACGTCGGCGGCCTTCTCGGGATGGAAGAAGATCGGTTCCCAGCCCTCGGCGATCTCGGCGGTCATCTCGACGTTCTTGGGGCCGATCGCGGCGATCAGGACGGGGATGCGTTCGCGCACCGGGTGGTTGATGAGCTTGAGCGGCTTGCCGAGTCCGGTGCCCTTCTCCGGCGGCAGCGGGATCTGGTAGTACTTGCCCTGGTACTCGACCTTCTCCCGGCGCCACACCTGGCGGCAGATGTCGACGAGTTCACGGGTCCGGCCGAGCGGCGCGTCGTACTTGACGCCGTGGAATCCCTCGATGACCTGCGGACCGGACGCACCGATACCCAGGACGAAGCGGCCGTCGGAGACGTAGTCGAGTCCTGCGGCGGTCATCGCGGTCAGGCTCGGCGTGCGGGTGTAGATCTGGAAGATGCCCGAGGCCAGCTCGAGTCGTTCGGTCTTGGCCGCGAGGTAGCCGAGCTGACTGACCGCATCGAACGAGTACGCCTCCGGTACGAAGACGATGTCGAGGCCGGCGCGTTCGAGATCGGCCACCTCCGCCGCCGTCTCGGCGAATCCGCCGCTGTAGTTCAATGCCATCCCGATGCGCATCCGCATACCCCGTGATTCGTTGGTGCGTGGTCCTGCCGGGCACGCTCGTACCCGTTCGCCAGGTACCCTACCGCCGGGGCGCGGCGCGACCTTCAGGACTCGTCGGGGCGTACCACCATCACGGGGCACTGCGCGTCGCGGATCAGCGAGTTGCTGGTGGAGCCGAGCAGCATGCCGGCGAAGCCGCCGCGGCCGCGGCTGCCGAGTACCAGCAGCTGCGCCTTCTCCGACCAGGCCAGCAGGTGGGCGCGCGGCCCGTCGACGTACACCTCGCGACGCACGTTCACGTCGGGGTAGCGGTCGTGGAACCCGGCGAGGCGCTCGGCGAGCAGGGCCTGCTCGGATTCCGCGAACGCGTCCGGATCGATCGAGACCTCCACGGCCTCGTCGAAGGTGCCCCGCCGCATGTCGCTCCACACGTGCACCGCGACGAGGTCGACGCCGCGCAGGCCGGCCTCCTCGAACGCCGCGCGGACGGCTTTCTCGCTGAGGGGGCTGCCGTCGACCCCGACGACGACGGGCCGGGTGTCGGGCAGGGACTCCGGAGCCTTGCCGCGGACGACGACGACCGGGCAGCGACCGTGGCTGGCGACGGACACCGGGGTGGAGCCGAGCAGTGCTTCGCCCACCCGGCCGGTGCCGGAGGAGCCGAGCACGAGCATGCGGGCGTGGGCGGACAGGTCGATGAGCCAGCGGGCGCTGCCGGTGGCAGCGAGCCGGGTGGTGATCTCGAGTGCCGGCGCGACGGTGCGGGCGACCTCCTCGGCGCGCTGCAGCAGCGTCTTGCCCTCGTCCTCGACCCATTCGAAGACCTGTGCGGTCTGGATGAACGGCGCCCCGCTGTAGCCGCTGGGGGCGAAGTCGAGAGCGTGCACGATGTGCAGCGGCAGCCCGCGGTCGGCGGCCGTCGCGGCGGCCCACCGGACGGCGTCGTCGGAGGCCGGGGATCCGTCGATCCCGACCACCACGGTGTTCGAGCGCACCGCCTCGTCGTGCGTGGGCTCGTGGTGCGCCTTGCTGCCTGGGAACTTCACGTCGGTCACCGCTCTCGTCGCAGGGATCGTCCTCGGGGTCGAGGTTAATCCGCTCCCCTCGGGGCAGGAATGGTCTTTGGTCCCTCTCCGGGAAGTCCGGAGCCACTGGCCCGGTGCCGGGGATGCGGCCACAATCGTAGGGAGAGGAGGCGCATCATGTCCGGTGGACCGATCGGCGTGGCGGGGGCCGCGGCCCACAAGGTCCGCGCGGCGGACGTGATGAGCACGCCGGTGCTGGCCGTGACGGTCGACGCCACCCTGGAGCGGGCCGGGGAGGTGCTGGCCCGCAACGGCTTCACCACCCTCCCGGTGGTCGACGAGCACGGCCGGCTGTGCGGCCTGATCACCGAGGAGGCTCTGGCGGGGGCGCATCTGGCGCGCCTGTCGGTGTACGCCGACCTGCCCGAGCCGCTCGTGACCGCGATCCGCCGGCCGCTGACGGTCCGAGCGGTGGCGTTGCCGCCCGTGGCCCTCGACGCCGACGCCGAGCTGTTCGACATCGCGCGGGCCATGCTGCAGATGCGGCTGCGGTCCGTGCCGGTGGTGCGCGACGGCAGGCCGATCGGAATCGTCAGCTGGCGCAATATCCTTCCCGAGCTCGAGCGCTGACGCACAGAAGCGATCTGCGTCACATTAAATTGTCATTTCAGATACCAATTATCTAGTCTCAGGTCATGCAACTCACCCAGTTCACCGATCTCGGACTGAGAGTTGTCATGTACCTGGCAGCTGCCGCACCCGACAGCTCCCCCAGCACCAAGCGCGTCGCCGAGCAGCTGCAACTGTCGTACGCACACACCACCAAGGTGGTCGCACGATTGAGTGAACTCGGCGTCGTCACGACCCGCCGCGGCCGCGGCGGCGGACTGACCATCACCGAGCTCGGCCGGGGCGCGTCCGTCGGATGGCTCACCCGGCAACTCGAAGGCGACAGCGAGGTCGTCGCCTGCGAGGGCGACAAACCGTGCCCACTGCGGGAAGGATGCAGCCTCCGCGGCGCACTGCGCCGAGCCCAGGAGTCCTTCTACGCGGCGCTCGACGCCGTCACCGTCGCCGATCTCACCCGGGCACCCACCCGCACCGTCCTGCTCGACCTCACCCGCCCCGCCGTCTGACCGCACGGTTCCACAGCCCGGAACCGGCCCAGCCCTACCCGAAACGGAGTTCACGATGCCGCTCTCAGCCGAGTCCAAGGAAGTTGTCCGCGCCACCCTCCCCGCCGTGGGTGCCGCCATCGGCGACATCACCCCGCTGTTCTACAAGAAGATGTTCGCCGCGCACCCCGAACTCGAGCGCGACCTGTTCAATCGCGGGAACCAGAAGCAGGGCGAGCAGCAGAAGGCCCTGGCCGGCTCCATCGCCGCCTTCGCGACCCTGCAGCTCGATCCCGACCCGGCCCGGGTCGAGGCGATCCTGTCGCGCATCGCGCACAAGCACGCCTCCCTCGGCATCAAGCCCGACGAGTACTGGATCGTCCACAAGCACCTGTTCGAGGCGATCGTGGAGGTCCTCGGCGAGGCCGTCACCCCCGAGGTCGCGGCGGCCTGGGACGAGCTGTACTGGCTGATGGCCAACACGCTCATCAAGCTCGAGGACGACCTGTACAAGGCCGCGGGCGTCGCGCCGGGCGACGTGTGGCGCACCGTCCGGGTCGCCGAACGCCGGCACCAGTCCGCCGACACCGTCTCGTTCGTCCTGACCTCGCTCGACGGCGCCCCGCTGCCCGCTTTCCGTCCGGGACAGTACCTTTCGGTGGGTGTGAAGCTGCCCGACGGGGCCCGCCAGATCCGCCAGTACAGCCTGACCAACGCGCCGGCCCAGGGCGACTGGCGCATCACCGTCAAGCGGATCGTGGCGACCACCACCCCCGACGGCACCGTCGCGCCGGCCGGTGAGGTGTCGAACTTCCTGTACGACAACGTCTTCGAGGGCGACGAGCTGCAGGTCACCACCCCGTTCGGCGACCTGGTGCTGCCCGACGACGGCGCGCCGCTGCTGCTGGCCTCCGCCGGCATCGGCTGCACCCCGATGATCGGTATGCTCGCGCACCTCGCGGAAACCGGGGACGAGCGCAAGGTTTCGGTGCTGCACGCCGACCGCTCCGTCGCCAACCACGCACACCGGCACGAGCTGGCCACCCTCGTCGAGCGCATCCCCTCCGCCGAGGTGCACCGGTGGTACGAGGACCTCGGCGCCCGCGAGCCGCTCGAGACCGTGCGCGTGGGCCGAGCCGACGTGTCGGACCTGCCGCTCGACCCGAACACCAAGGCGTACCTGTGCGGTCCGCTGCCGTTCATGCTCTCGCTGCGCGAGGCCCTCATCGAGCGCAACGTGCCCGCCGAGAACATCCACTACGAGGTGTTCGGTCCCGACAGCTGGGCCCCGAGCGCCTGAGTCGCGTCCGACCGTGCCCCGGCCCCCGTGGCCGGGGCACGGTCGTCTCCACGATCGGGCGCTAGGCTCGCTCACATGGACGATGCTCCGGCCCCTGCCGGCGCGGGCCGCGCCCGCCGGGCCGGCCGGATCGGATTGCTCGTGCTGCTCCTCGTCGGACTCGCGGCCACGCTGCGGACCCCGGCGGCACCCGCACCGGCCGACGCTTCCCCGACCGTGTTCAGCGCCGTCCGCGCGACGACCCACGTCGAGGCGGTGGCCGCGCAGCCGCGCGCGCCGGGCTCGGCCGGCCATGCCGAGACCCGGGAGTACCTGGTCCGCATCCTCGACGGCCTCGGCTGGTCCGTCCGCGTCGACGACGGCGTCGGCTGGTCGGCCACCGCCGTGCAGGGCACCCAGCGCGGTGGCCGGGTCGCGAACGTCGTCGCCACCCTGCCCGGCACCGACCCCACCGGCACCGTCGTGCTCGCCGCGCACTACGACACCGTCGCCGGCTCCCCCGGCGCGGGCGACGACGGGATCGGGATCGCCACGGTGCTCGAGGCGGCCCGCGCCCTGACCGCCGGCCCCCGTCCCCGGAACGACGTCACGGTGCTCGTGACCGACGGCGAGGAACGCGGCCTGCTCGGCGCCGAGGAGTACACGCGGCGGCAACCGGCCGACACGAGGCCGACGGTGGTGCTCAACCACGAGGCCCGCGGCAACGGCGGCGTCCCCGTCACCTTCCGGATCTCCTCTCCCAATGCGGGTCTCGTGGGGGTGCTGTCCGGCGTGCCCGGCACGACCGCGGACTCGTTCACCCAGACGGCGTTCGAGTTGCTGCCCAACGACACCGACTTCCGCCGTCTCACCGAGGCCGGCATGCACGCCGCGGACACCGCGATCGCCGCCGGCGGCGCCTACTACCACAGTCCCCTCGACACCCCGGACCGGCTCGACACCGCGTCGCTGCAGCGCATGGGAGAAACCACCCTTGCTGCGGCGCAGCGGTTCTCGTCCACCGACCTGGCAGAGCTCGACGCGGGGGGCGACGACGTGATCGTCACCCTGCCCTGGGGACCGGTGCACTACCCGCGCTGGCTCGAGATCGTCCTGGCCGCGCTGCTCGCCGCCGGCACCGGCGCCCTCGCGGCCCGGCGGATCCGGGACGGTACCGTCTCCGCGGGCCGTCTCGCGGCGTCGGGCGGGATCTCGATCGCCGTGGCGGCCGCAGCGGCGGGCGCGGCGTTCGTGCCGTGGTGGCTCGCGCTGCGGTTCGCTCCCGGTCAGGCCTCGGCGGTCCTGCGCGAGCCGTACCGGCCGGTGCCCTACCAGGTCGCCGCGGCGGCCGCGGCCGTCGCCGTCCTGCTCGCGGCGTATCCGCCGGTGCGCCGCCGTGTCGGCCCGGCCGGGTTCGCGACGGGTGCGCTGCTCGCCGTGACGGTCACCGCCCTGGCCGCGCTGCCCTTCCTCGGCGTCGCGACCGTCCTGGTGCTGCCGGCGCTGCCGGCGGCGCTCGCCGCGCTCGTCGTGGACCTGCTGCCCACCGATCGGCGCGGGTGGCGGACGCCGGTGACGCTGGCCGGGACCGTTCCGGCGGTCGTGGTGCTCGTGCCCGGCGCGGTGGCGGCGTTCGACGCCGGTCTGCTCACCGGAGCGCCGCTCGCGGGGGTGTTCGTCGCGGTGCTGTTCGCGCTGGCGCTGCCGCTCGTCGACGCCGCCGGCGCGCCGTCGCAGCTGCGGCTCGCCGCGATCGCCGCCGCGGCGGTCGTGCTCGTGGCCGCGCCGGTCGGCGGCTGGGTCAACCGCGACGGCGCCACCCCGCCGCGGCAGGAACAGCTGCTCTACGCGCTGAACGCGGAGACCGGTGCCGCCGTGTGGGCCTCGCCGCGCGCACCCGCGTCGGACTGGAGCCGCGCCCTGCTGACCGAGGAGCCGGCCACGCTGCCGGACGCGTTCCCGTGGCGCAGCGAGACCAGGCTCGCCCACGGGCCCGCGCCGGTCGCGCCGCTGCCCGCGCCCGGGCTCGCCGTCGTCGCGGACGTCACCGACGGCGACGAGCGGACACTGACCCTGCGACTGACGTCGCCGCGCGGGGCGCCGACGATCGGGCTGTGGGTGGACGAGACGACCGCGGCGGTGCGGGAGGCGGTGGTGGCCGGGCGGAGCGCCGCGCCGGCCGCGCCGTTCGGGTTCCTGTTCTCCGGGACCCCGGCCGAGGGCATCGAGGTGCGGCTGACCGTCGCCCCGCGCGACGGCGCGGTGGTACTGCACGTCGCCGACGTCACCGACGACCTCACCGTGGTCCCGGGATACACCGCGCCGGACGATCGGGCGGTGGTCACCCCCGCGGTCGCGGTGACCCGCACAGTCCGGTTGTGATCACGCCGTGCCGAGCGGCCACTCGTGAACGGGCTTGCCGTCCAGCATGTTCCGGATGTAGTCGCGCATCATTCCGTGGAGGGCGGTGCGCCGGTCGGCGCCCGCGTCCTCCCGTTCGACGACCTGCGCCCGCTGCCACGCCGCCCCGGTCTGGCGGTTCAGGCACCGGCCCTCGATGATGCCCAGGTACCGGTCCCGCGCCTGCTGCGACAGCCCGAAGGCGGTCAGGCCCGCGTCCGCCATCGGCAGCAGCCGGCGCAGCACGAGTTCGTCGGCGCCGACCCAGCCCAGGCCGGGCCAGTACAGCCGCGCGTCGAGGCCGTACTTGGCCCCGATCCCGAGGTTCTCGCGGGCGGCGTCGAAGCTCATGAACCGGCACAGCGGCACGTCGGCGTCGACGAGGGCGCGCAGCGTCCCGTAGTAGAACGCGGCGTTGGCCATGATGTCGAGCACCGTCGGGCCCGCCGGCAGCACCCGGTTCTCGAGCCGCAGGTGTGGGTGGTCGTCGGCGACGTCGTAGACGGGCCGGTTCCAGCGGTAGATGGTGCCGTTGTGCATCTGCAGCTCGCGCAGCCGCGGAGTCCGGCCCGCGTCGAACTCGGCGATCGGATCGACGTCGGACACCTCGGGCAGCAGCGCGGGGAAATACCGCGAGTTCTCCTCGAACAGATCCGTCACCGAGTCGATCCAGCGCTCGCCGAACCACACCCGTGGCCGTACCCCCTGATTCTTCAGCTCCTGGGTACGGGTGTCGGTGGCCTGCGCGAACAGCGGGATCCGGCTCTCGTGCCACAGCGCCTTGCCGGCGAGGAACGGGGAGTTCGCGGCGAGCGCCACCTGCACCCCGGCCAGGCACTGAGCGGCGTTCCAGTGGTCGGCGAAGTCCTCCGGGGCCACCCGCAGATGCAGTTGCAGCGACGTGCAGGCCGCCTCCGGCACGACCGAGTTGGCGTCGGCCCGCAGCTGTTCGGCGTCGTCGCGGCCGGGGAGGGGAACACCGTCGAGATCGAGCTCGATGTCCTCCCCGCGTGCGGCGAAGATCTGCTCGTTGAGGGCCTCGTAGCGCGGGTTGGCGGTGATGCGCTCTCGGTCGAGGTGGGCGAGCTCGAGCGTCGGCAGCATGCCGATCATGACGAGCTGGGCGTCCTGCCGGTGCATCCGCGTGTCGGCGCGACGCAGCGATTCGCGCAGGGTGTTCTCGATGTCGAGGGTGGCGTCACCGGCGAACGGCGCCGGGTCGACGTTCATCTCGACGTTGAACTGGCCCAGCTCGGTCTGGAACACGGCGTGATCGTCGATGGCCTGCAGGACCTCGAGGTTGCACATGGCCGGTTCCATGTCGTCCTGGACCAGGTTGAACTCGATCTCCATGCCGAGCAGCGGCTCCGGTCGTTCGCGCGCGTCGGTGAAGGCGCCTTCGCGCAGCATCCGGTCCAGGGCGGCGAGGCAGGCCTGCACCTTGGTGCGGAACACGCGCCGGTCGGCGCGGGTGAAGGAGCGAGCCTTGATCTGCGTGCCCATGGAGCCGTGTCCCTCTCCCCCGCTAGGTGATGATTCGTCAGCCTAGCGGCCGAGCGACCGCAGTTGGGGGCGAGCGTCAGACGGCGCGGTAGCTGCCCCAGTCGGCGACGACGCCGCGGGTGCTGAGCCAGGCGTTGGGGTCGGTCTTGCCGCCGGCTTGGTCCCACACCTCGAAGTGCAGGTGCGGGCCGGTGGACCAGCCGCGGTTGCCGACGGTGGCGATCTGCTGACCGGCGGTCACCCGCTGACCGGCGCTGACCTGGTAGGTGTCGACGTGACCGTAGACGGCGGTGGTGCCGTCGTCGTTGAGGACGCGCACCCACTGGCCGTAGCCGGAGGCGGCGCCCGCGTCGAGGACGGTGCCGTCGGCGGCGGACTTGATCGGGGTGCCGATCGGGGCGGCGATGTCGATGCCGCCGTGGTGGCTGCCCCAGCGGGGGCCGAAGTCCGAGGTGAGCGTGCCCGAGACGGGCTGCACGGTGGAGGGCTTGGCGGGATTGAGGTTGTTCAGCCAGCCCTGGCCCGCGGCGAACTGGTCGACCAGGGTGTCGAGCTCCGGCGGCAGGGCGGGCGCGGCGGCCTGCTCGTGGCCGTGCTCGTCGGCCGGGGCGGGCGCGCCGGGCAGCTGCGGGAGCTCGAAGCCCTCGGGCAGCAGGCCCTGCGGTACCTCGAACGGCAGGGTGCCGGTCTGGGCGGGGGCGGGCGCGGCACTGGCCGTGCCGGCGGTGAGCTGGGCACCCACGGCGAAGAAGGCGCCGGTGGCGGCGGCCACGGTGGCGGCCTTCACGGGTGCCGACGGGCCGGTGGGCTCGACGCGGTGCCGGCCGCGGCCGGAGGATGCACCGGACAGATCCATCTCGAAGGTGGTCGCCTCGTCGCCTGCCCGCTGGTGCCGTCCCACAGTTGCTACCTCATCCGTCGTCCGTTGCGCGCCGGGTGTGCCCGGCCGTTTCTGGCGACTCAAAGTAACAAAACGATATAGGGCAGCGCCAGCGTTACGTTTCGGACACCTCTGCGGTGGGTACCGACGGCGACCCCGGCGGCAGCCGGGTCGGATGCAACCCTGCCGTACCCGCGTGAACTGCGGAAACCCCTTCTCCGGGCGCGCGCGGGCGGGCCGGGACATCGGCCGGGGCCGGGCGGCCACGGCGCCGCCTCGCGCGCGTACGGAACCGCGAGGAGGCGACGGCGGTTATGTGATTGTGATCACAGCAGATCGCCGGGGCGTCAGCCGACGTACGCAATGGGCGCCTCGGGGACGTAGTCGACACACGAGAGCAACGGGGTGGGCGACGGGCTCAGGTAACCGGTGTCGAATGCCTGGATGCGCTGCTCGGCGGTGCCGTGGGTGCGCTCCGGTCCCTTGCCCTCCCCCACCGCGGCGAACGCCCGGCCCAGCGACGCCAGGTCGGCCTGCTCGACAGTGACGCCGAGATCGCGTTCGGAGTATGCGACGAAGGCGCCCGATCCACAGTCGGCCTGGTTCTCGTACGGGATGGCACTGTTGGGTTCGGCCGGGTCGGGCTCCGGCAGCGCCAGCATCGCCTGGAAGTGGTGCGTCACCTCGTGGCTCAGCACCGCAGCGATGGCGATCTCCCCGTAGCCGTTCACGAGGTCCATCGCCGCCTTCTCCCCGATGTAGAGGCTGCGGTCGGCCGCGCAGTACATCAGCGAGTTCTCGTCGTAGGCGCAGCCGGACGCCGCCTCCCCCGACTTCCCCGCCGCCACCGAGTAGTAGGCGGTGGGATGCGGCATGTCCTGGTACGTGGCATCGATCCACGACTCGATCGACGGAAGGAAGCACTGCACATACGGTCCCATCGAGTCCGTCGTGTACTGCCCGGTGGTCCCGGCGGCGAACGGACACTCCGCTGTGGGCGAAAGCTGTTGCAGGGCAGCCTCGTCCTCCGCGGCGGCCGGAGCGACGGCACCCAAAGCGGGCACCACGGCGGCGACGGCCACGGCGGCGAAGCGGATCGTGCGCGAGATCGAACGAGGCATGAGCACTCCCGGGACGAGGATTCGGCTTGCGGATCCACCCTCCGCCGTGCGGCCGCCGCACTCCAGGGCTCTTCGGGCTGCACACCCCACCCCCGAGGGGGACGGTTCCCCACCCCGGGGTCACTGGCCGCACCCGCGGCCGAACGTCACCAGCCGCACCTCCCGGCCGAATGCCACCGGCCGAATGCCACCGGCCGAATGTCACATGAGTTCGGTTGGATCGACGGCGTGTGACATTCGGTCAGGGGGGCGGCTGCCTCGCACCGCGATCCCGGCTACACTCACACAGCGCATCGAATCGGCACCACCGGTCCACCGCGCGCCGCCCTCGTAGCTCAGGGGATAGAGCACGGCTCTCCTAAAGCCGGTGTCGCAGGTTCGAATCCTGCCGGGGGCACACAAGGCCGCCGGTCGAGCTCACCCGCTGCCGCTCTCCGGGCCCAGCTCGCGAGGAGCGGGCGAACCGGCGCGATGCCCCCGCCCCTGCCCCGGCCGCTCGATCAGTCGTCCTCCCCGCCAGGGGCGATGTCCAGCCGTAGATACGACTCGACGCCGAACAGTCGGTGCATCCTCCTCGAGGCCGATGACAGATGCGGTTCCGCTTCCGCCGCCGGCACGATCACGGGCGCGACGGCGTCGTAGCGCACGCCGTCGTGCTCGAGGATGCAGCCACCGCCTGCCAGAACGTTGCGGCACCAGTCGACGTCGGTGCCGTAGGGCAGATGGATGAAGAACGACTGTCCGGATCGTTCCGCCCACACCGGGGTGACGTATGCCCTTCCCGACGTGCGACCCACGTGATGCACCGCAGTGACCGTCCTCCCTCCCCTCTTCAAGATCACCGGGTTGAGGACGACTTTGTTGTACCGGCGCAGGGCAGTCAATGCCGGCCGCCAGTGCGAGCGCCACACGACGACACGGATCACCGTGAAGACCGTATCGACGACGAGCACGACGCCGCCGAACACCCGCTCCGCCAGTCGCCGGAGCACGACCTGGTCGGTCACGGGCCCGTCCCTTCGCTCATGGGGAATCTCGACCCGGCTCGCCGCGTGGCGTCGAGCGCTCCCCGGCGCCCGGCCCGTCCTCGGAGTTCGCCCACCGGAGGAACCTCGCCGCGAGGTCCGCACGAATCTCGGCGAGAAAATCGCCGTCCCGGGCGGGATCCAACTGCTCGACCGTGTCCAATACGGCCCGTACCGTCGCGGCGTCGTCGCCCCGAAGGCTCGCGATCCACCGTTCCACCGGGCCGGGTGGTGCGGGAGCCGGGCGGGGTACCACCACGTACTTCTCGAATACGGTCCGGAACCGCTCCCAGCATTCCCGTTCCTGCTGCAGAAGGAACCACGGCCATTCGACGATCCGGCCCTGGAGGCACACCCTCTTCGAGGGGCCGTACTCGAGCGGATTCCACTGCGGCGGACGTGTGAACACCACCTGCAGGTCCACACAGTCCCGATCGCTGCCGGGCGTGCTCATCAGCGAAATCGTGTGCAGGTTCCTGCCGTCTCCGGGGCATCGGTACCGGATCGTCGGCGCTCCTTGGCACGGCGCGTAGTAACCTGCCGGCGATATCGCCGCGCCGTTGACGATCCAGCCGACGGACAGGTCCTCGTGGCCGTGCTCGTAGGACATCAGCACGGTTTCGGAATAATCGACCTGCCGCCCCACCCAGACCCCGTGACGACAGAGCGACGGCGTCTTCGTGTAGTCCTCGATCACGAAATGCCGCCCGGTTTCCGCACGTTCCCGGGTCTTCTCGACGAGCGGGTACGTCATCGTTCCCCCTCTCGGCTGCCTCGACTCCACGGTAGATCGAAGAGCGGGCCGGGGAGGCGGTTTCGCCCTGTGGGATGGGGACTACCAGCGACGAGGGCGCACCGCACGTGTCGGTCGGACAGCGGATCGCTACCTGCTCATTCCGCGTGTCCACGCGCCTCGTGTGCGGTCTGCTCCGCCGCCACTGCCGCGGCGACGTGCGCGTCGGCGGCCGCCCTGTCCACGCCGAGACCGGTGAGGACACCGTTTCCGTCCTCGTGTTCGAGGACGGCGAGGAGGATGTGCTCGGTGCCGATGTAGTTGTGCCCGAGTCGAAGTGCCTGCCGGAACGTCAGCTCCAGGGCCTTGCGCGCACGCGCGTCGTAGGGGATCAGGTCGGGCACGTCCCCGGCCGCCGGCGGAAGCTTCTCCACCACGGCGCGACGGACCGCGTCCGGCGACACGTCCTGCGCGACGAGCGCGCGGACCGCGAGGGCGTCGGGCTCGCTCAGCAGACCGAGGACCAGATGCTCGGGGGTGATCTCGGCGTTGCCGGCCGCCCGGGCCTCGTTCTGTGATGCCATGACGACGTTGCGGGCGCGTTCGGTGAATCGGCTGAATCCTTGTTCGGGATCGAGATCGGCGGAACCCTTGGGCACGAAGCGCTTCTGGGCCGCCTGCTTGGAGACGCCCATGCTGCGGCCGATGTCGGTCCAGGACGCGCCGGAGCGGCGGGCCTGGTCGACGAAGTGGCCGATCAGATGGTCGGCGACCTCCCCGAGATGCTCGGCGGCGAGGACCGCGTCGGTCAGTTGTTCCAGGGCGTCGGTATGCACCTTCTTGATGGCATCGATGAGGTCGTCGAGCCGGACAGGATTGCTCATGGGCACCGGGTTCGTCATTCGTCAACCATAGGTTGACGAATTGGGCGTCGTCAATGCCCGGTTGACGATGGATCCGGCGCGCCTCCCCGGCACCGCGAGGCGGGTACTGTCGTCGCATGGACCTCGACGTCCGCGCTGGCCACCCGGCCGATCACCGCTCGCGGCGTGAGCCGATGATCGCGCCCAGCCTGGCCTCGGGCGACCTTGCGCGCCTGGCCGACGAGGCGCGGGCCGTAGCCGGTGGATCCGACCGGGGCGCGGACTGGCTGCACGTCGACGTGATGGACGGACACTTCGTCCCCAACATCACCTTCGGGGTGCCGGTCGTGCGGTCTCTCGCCCGGCACACCCCGCTGCCGCTCGACTGCCACCTGATGATCGAGGATCCCGACCGGTGGGCAGTCGACTACGCGGAGGCGGGCGCGCACAACGTCTCCGTGCACGTCGAGGCGGTCCGAGACCCGGTCGCTCTCGCCGGCCGCCTACGGGCCGCCGGCGCCCGCGCCGGTCTCGCGTTCGCGCCGCAGATCCCCCTCGAGCCGCACATCGGTACGCTCGCGCACTTCGACACGCTCCTGGTGATGAGCGTGCCTCCGGGGTTCAACGGCCAACGGTTCATCCCGGAGATGCTCGACAAGGTGCGCGTGGCGCGACGCCTGGTCGACGCAGGGGAACTCGACGTGCTCATCGAGGTCGACGGCGGGGTGAACCTCGACACCATCGGAGCTGCCGCGGCGGCCGGCGCCGACTGCTTCGTGGCCGGCACGGCCGTCTACGGCACGGACGACCCGGCCCGCGCCGTGCGCCTGCTGCGCGAGAAGGCCCGGGCGGCGTACGGGAGACCGTGACAAACGGGAGACCGGGACAAACGGCAGACGGCGACGAACGGGAGGCAGCGACGAACACGAAACGGGCGCCGAGAGACATCTCGGCGCCCGTTCTCGGGTGACGGCTCAGCTCCCCAGCGCGTCGATCGCTGCCTGCAGCCGCCGGGCGGCCTCGTCGGCGACGGGCTGCAGCCCGGGATCCTCGGCCACCTGCACCATCAGTTGCGGGTTCATGGCCTCGACGTGCACCAGGCCGGAGTCCTCCGGATCGCGCCGGACGACGACGTTGCACGGCAGCAGCAGCCCGATCTGCCGGTTGGCCGAGACGGCCTGGTGTGCGAGCGGCGGGTTGCACGCCCCGAGGATGACGTACGGCTCCATGTCGACGTCGATCTTCGTCTTCAGGGTGGCCTGCATGTCGATCTCGGTGAGCACCCCGAAGCCCTGCTCCTTCAGTGCCTCGCGGGTGCGCTCGACGGCGTCGCCGAGCGGGGCGCGCAGCGTGGTGGCGAGAGCGAGTGTCATGCTGCTCCTTCGTGGTTCGCTGTTGTCAGGCGAGCGCGAGGAAGAGCTTCTCGAGTTCCTCCTCGGTCAGCTTGTCGACGCAGGTGTCGTCCTGCTCGTCGAGGACGCACTGCCGCAACCGGGTGGCGACGATCTTGAATCCGGCCCGGTCCAGGGCACGCGAGACCGCGGCGAGCTGGGTGACCACCTCGCGGCATTCGCGCCCGTTCTCGATCATGGAGATCACGCCGGCGAGCTGGCCCTGGGCGCGGCGCAGCCGGTTGAGGACCTGGGTGGTGGATTCTGCGGCATTCACGGTGTTAACTGTCATGGTCGGCCCCTTCATACTGAAGATGAACACATCATACCCCGTGGGGTATTCCCGTGCCCACATTCCGGCTCGGCGCCGATTCCCGGACCGAGGGTGGGTCGACCCGGCGATTCCTTCAGCGGCGACCGCCCCTGACCACCCGTTCGCCGGCCCGCTCCCAGGCGATCATGCCGCCGCGCAGCGAGGCGACAGGCGCCGGCGCATCCGGAGCGAACATCCGCGCGGCGCTCGCGGAGCGCATGCCCGAGTGGCACACGAACACCACCGGCCGGTTGCGCACGATGCGCGCCGCCCGCGTCGGAACCTGGGAGAGTTCGCAGTGCTGCGCGACGGGCGCGTGTCCGGACCGGTACTCGGCGGCGGAGCGCACGTCGACGAGGACCGCCCCGCCGTCCAGCAGCTCGCGCGCCCGGCCGACGTCGACGGTTTCGTAGGACTTGGCGAAGCGCGCCTTGATCTTCTCGAGCAGACTCATCGGGTGCCGCCCTGTTCCGCCGGGTGACCGGCGCGCAGCCAGCCCTTGGTGCCGCCGGCGACCGAGACCGCGGACCGTCCCGACGCGGACACGATGTCCGCGCCGCGCAGGCTGCGGTTGCCGGAGGCGCAGATGACGTAGACGAGGTCGGTTCCCGGGATCTCGGCGAGGCGGGAACCGAGTTCGCCGAGCGGGATCCACAGGGCGCCGGGCACGTGCGCCTGCTCGTATTCGTAGTCCTCGCGCACGTCCACGACGGTCGCGCCGGACTTCCACGCATCGGCGAATGCAGCGATGTCGATTTCCCTCATAGTCCACTCCTCGGCCCACACCGGTGGGCATCGTGCCGTCGTTCGAGGTTCATACCCCGCGGGGTACTACATACCCTAGGGGGTATATGAGGATCTGTCCAGCCGCGCCGATCGGACGACCGGCGCTTCGGCCCGGCGCGTGGGCGCTTCCGTGTAGCGTCCGAGACGATCCCGCCCCGACGCACCAGTGAGGAATCGCCGATGAGCGACGGACCCGTGGCGCCGCAGCCCGGCGCGGGCCGTGCCCGCCAGAACGTCATCTACCGGGCCGGAGTGCTCGGACGCAGCCCCACGGTGCCGACCGACTTCGCCGGCCTGGAACGCCTGGCGCGACGGAAGACGAGCCGGCGCGGCTGGGCCTACATCGCCGGGGGCGCCGGCGAGGGCGCGACGATGCGCGCCAACCGGGAGGCCTTCGATCGCTGGAAGATCGTCCCCCGCGTGCTGCGCGACGTGTCCCACCGGGACCTGAGCGTCGAGCTGTTCGGCCGCACCCTGCCCGTCCCGGTCCTGCTGGCACCGGTCGGCGCCGCCGAGCTCGCGCACCCCGACGCCGACGTCGCGATCGCCGGCGCGGCGGCCGAACTCGGCGTGCCCTACATCCTCTCCAACCAGGGCTGCGCTCCGATGGAGGAGAGCGCCGCGGCGATGGGGGACTCCCCGCGCTGGTTCCAGTTGTACTGGAGCAGCGACGACGACCTCGTCGACAGCCTGCTCGCCCGCGCGAAGGCGATCGGCGCGGACGCCGTGGTCGTCACCCTGGACACCACCCTGCTGGGCTGGCGGCCCCAGGATCTCAATCTCGGATCCCTGCCGTTCGCTCGCGGCGAGGGCATCGCCCAGTACACCTCGGACCCGACCTTCGTGCGCATCGTCCGCGAGCGCATCGCGGCCGCCGCCGGCGCACGACCCGAGGTGGAGCTGACCCTCGGCGCGATCAGGACGCTGCTCTCGATGAGCCGGCGCTACCCCGGCCGCCTCCTCGACAACCTCCGCTCCCCCGAGCCCCGGGCCGCCGTCGAGACCTTCCTCGACATCTACTCGCGGCCCTCCCTGACGTGGACGGAGATCGAGTCGCTGCGCGAACGCACCGATCTTCCCGTGCTGCTCAAGGGCATCCTCCATCCGGACGACGCCCGGCGCGCCCTCGACGCCGGGGCCGACGGCATCATCGTCTCCAACCACGGTGGCCGCCAGGTGGACGGCGCGATCGCCTCGCTCGACGCCCTGGTCGACATCGCACCCGCCGTCGACGGCCGGGTGCCGGTGCTGCTCGACAGCGGAATCCGAACCGGATCGGATGTGTTCAAGGCGCTCGCGCTCGGCGCCGACGCGGTCACCGTCGGCCGCCCGCACCTGTACGGGCTGGCGGTGGGCGGCCGCGACGGGGCCCGCGACGCCGTCGCGAACATCATCGCCGAGTTCGATCTGACGCTCGGGCTCAGCGGGCTGACGTCGGTGAAGGAGATCACCGCGGACGCGCTCGCGCGCACGTGACCGACGGGCGACGGGTGATGCCGATCTTCGACGCCCACTTCCATATCGTCGACCCCCGGTTCCCCGTCACCCCGAACGAGGGATACGTGCCGCCGGACTTCACGGTCGCCGACTATCTCGAGCGGGTCCGCGGGCTCGGCGTCACCGGTGGGGCCGTCGTGTCCGGCTCCTTCCACGGCTTCGATCAGGCCTACCTGCTGGACGCGCTGGCCCTGCTCGGCCCCGGCTTCGTGGGCGTCACCCAACTGCCGGTGGCCGTGACCGACGCCGAGATCACCCGGCTCGACGAGGCCGGCGTGCGCGGAATCCGGTTCAACCTGCGCCGCGGCGGTTCGGAATCCGCCGCCCACCTCGACGCGCTCGCGCGGCGGGTCCACGACGTCGCCGGCTGGCACACCGAGTTGTACGTCGACGCCCGCGAACTGCCCGCGCTCACCGGGACCGTCGCCGCCCTGCCCGCGGTCAGCATCGACCACCTGGGTCTGTCCGCGGCCGGACTGCCGCACCTGTTGGACCTGGTCGACCGCGGGGTACGGGTCAAGGCGACCGGGTTCGGCCGCGCCGACTTCGACGTCGCCTCCGTTCTGCGCGCCGTCGCCGACCGGAACCCGCACGCCCTGATGTTCGGCACCGACCTGCCGTCCACCCGGGCGCCGCGGCCGTTCACCGACGCGGACGTCGCGGTGGTCACCGATGCCCTGGGCCCGGACCTCGCCGCGCGGGCGCTGCACGACAATGCCGCGCAGTTCTACCGCGTGCGTTGACATCCCCGGCAAGCAAGATCTCCGAAACGTCCTTTGCTCCGCAGTTCGCGATCTACACTCGGGGACGTCATTCGGTGCGCGGGGCGCGCCGCCGGCGGGGCGCGGCGGTCGGCACCCGGACGTGACATTCCGAGCCCAGGAGCATCAGCATGAGCGCCGCCCGAACCACCCGAGCAATCCTCGCCACCGCCGCACCGATCGCGGCCGCCGTCCTGTTCGCCGGCAGCGCCGGCGCCGCACCGCCCCAATCCCTCGGCACGGCACTGACCTTCGGGTGCCTCAATCAGGGCAGCCTGGCCTCGATCACGGCGGTCACCGCGCAGGCCGGCCCGGAGGCGAACCCCGGGATCCCACCCGGTCACGTACTGTTCTCCACCGCACCGGGAATGGGCCCCATGCCGGCCGCGGGGCAGGTGTCGGTCGCATGGCTCAATCAGAGCACCGGCCAGGCGGGCATCGTCGACCTCGAGGGGACGTACCCGAACCTCGCGAAGGTGGTGAACACCGGCCCGGGCACCGTGCTCACCACCGTGTTCGGTTCGGTGAACCTGAGCAGCGGCCCGATCTGCAATTCGACACCGGCTGCGGGGACGGTGACCGTCGGCTGACGGTGCCGGAGTTCAGCGCGGGCTGTACATGATCAGCGCCACGCCGAGCAGGCACACCAGTGCGCCGGCCACGTCCCACCGGTCGGGGCGGAAGCCGTCGACGATCATCGCCCACCCGAGGGATCCGGCGACGAACACTCCGCCGTAGGCGGCGAGGATGCGACCGAAATTCGCGTCCGGCTGCAGCGTTGCCACCATTCCGTACGCGCCGAGCGCAATCACACCGGCGCCCACCCAGATCCAGCCGCGCTGTTCCCGGATTCCCTGCCACACGAGCCAGGCACCGCCGATCTCGAACAGGGCCGCGACGACGAACAGGACGAGGGACTTCGCGATGCTCACGCGAAGTACCCTACGGCGCTGCACGGCTCCGGTGCGGAGTGCCCGCACCGGAGCCGGCCGGAACAAGGTCAGGTTCGGCTCGCCGCGCGCGGGAGGGGCACCAGCCGGGGCACGCGGGCACTGTAGTCGCGGTACCGGTCGCCGAACGTGTCGGTCAGATCGTGTTCCTCGAACCGCAGCGCGACGAGGATGTATCCGGTGGTGACCGCGGCGAACAGCAGGTGTCCCACGCTCATCGTCGGCGCCACCCAGAACGCGATCAGGAAACCGAGATACAGCGGGTGACGCACCACCCGGTACAGCATCGGCGTGCGGAACACGACTTCGGCCGGGGGTTTTCCGGCGAAGTTCCGCAGCACCTGCCGCAGGCCGAACAGGTCGAAGTGGTCGATCGCGAACGTCGATGCGAGCACGAGGCCCCATCCGGCGAAGGACACCGCATACAGCACCACGCGCACCGGTGTCGCGTCCACGTCCCAGATCTCCTGCGGCAGTGGACGCCACTGCCACATCACCAGCGCCAGGGCGGCGGTGGCGAACAGCACGAACGTGGAGCGTTCGATCGGCTGCGGGACGATACGGGTCCATCGCTCCTTGAACCAGGGCCGGGCCATGACCGAATGCTGAACGGCGAACACGGACAGCAGGGCCAGGTTCACCATCACCGCGACGACGACGGGCGTCTGCGGCCCCTCGTCGATGGTGCGGGGCACCACGAGACCTTCGACCCACCCGATCGAGTACAGGAACACCGCGAAGAACACGGCGTAGGCGACCGCGCCGTACGCGGTCATCAGGGTGCGGCCGAGGCGGCCCCTGTCGGTCGTCTGCAACATCGTCGAACCTTCCCTCCTCCGGGCGCGCCGGCCCGTGCCACAGTCGGCGGATGTGCCGTGTGACCACGGTGCGCCGCCGCGCCGGCGGACGACAGGCACCCCGGGGTGAGGTTTTCGGCACCCGGGGCGGGTGGTCATCCGCTGCCGCGGGCCACGTCCTGCGGGTCGATGTCGTCGCGCAGGCCGCGCCAGCTCGGATGCCAGAGCTTGCCGGCGTCGGTCCACTCCCGGAACCGCACCTCCCCCACCAGCTTCGGGCTCACCCACACCGCGTCCCGCGCGTCCTCGCGCGGGACGTCGCCGGCGAAGGGGGTGGTGCGGCGCCGCAGACCCGCCATGGCGGCCGACAGTTCGGCGAGCTGGGGTTCGTCGAAGCCGGTGCCGACGCGGCCGACGTACTCCAGTCCGGCCTCGCCCTGCACGCCGACCAGCAGCGAGCCGAAGGTGCCGGCGCGGGCCCCCTTGCCGAGGCGCCAGCCACCGATGACGACGTCCTGGGTGAGCCAGTTCTTCGACTTCACCCAGTCGGGGGTGCGCCGACCCGGCACGTACACCGAGTTCCGCCGCTTGGCCACCACACCCTCCCAGCCCCGCCGGGTGCTCTCCTCCAGCGCTTCGGATCCGTTGCCGTGCAACAGGTCCGGAACGACCAGCCCGTCGGCCGCGGCGGCGAGCGCGTCGAGCACGCGCCGCCGGTCGGCGTACGGCTTGCGGTACAGGGTCACCCCGTCGAGGAAGAGGAGGTCGAACACGAAGTACTGCGGGGTGCCACCGGTCCGCAGCCGCCGGAAGCTCGTGACGCCGAGAGCGTCGCACGCGACCACCTCCCCGTCGAGCACCACGTCGTGCCCGTCGAGGATGCGGGTGAGGGCGGCGAGGGCGGGGTAGTCGCCGGTGATGTCGCGGCCGGAGCGCGAATGCAGCCGCAGCTGACCGTTCTCGATCTCGGCGACGGCGCGGTAACCGTCCCACTTGCCCTCGAACGCCCATTCGCCGGCGTCGAGACCGGTCACCTCACCCGGTGTCGCGAGCATCGGCTCGAGGTCGCGCGGGAAGGCCGGCGACGGGCCCGGCGGCGCGCCCTGGTCCTTCATGCGGTGCGCGAGCCACTGGTTACCGGCCGTGCGGATCAGCGCGTACCGGCCCTGCACCCGCGCGCCGTGCAGGCGCACGATCACCTCGTCGTCGCGCCATTTCTCGGTGTCGTAGGTGCCGGTGTCCCAGATCGTCATGCCGCCGGCGCCGTACTCCCCCTTGGGGATGATGCCGTGGAAGGTGAGGTACTCGAGCGGATGGTCCTCGGTGCGCACCGCGAGGTTGTTGCGGCCGGGATCGTCCGGCAGATTCTTCGGCACCGCCCACGACGCGAGCACCCCGTCGCGCTCGAGCCTCAGGTCGTAGTGCAGTCGGCGGGCGTGGTGCTCCTGGATGACGAAGGAGTTGCCCGGTCCGGATCCCACGGTGGCGGGGACGGGTTCGGGGGTGCGGGACGGGTCGCGCTTGTGCCGGTACTCGGTCAGGGCGTCGGACTCGGGCAGCGGCGGGTCGAGCGCGGCGAGCGGATCGGGTCCGGCCTCGAGCCGCGCGAGCACCTCGTCGAACCGCAACTGACGCAACCCCGGATCGTCGAGTTCGTCCCAGGTGCGGGGCGCGGCGACCCACGGCTGCTCCCGGCCGCGCAGGGAATACGGTGCGATGGTCGTCTTGGCCTGGTTGTTCTGGCTCCAGTCGAGGAACACCCGGCCGCCGCGCACGGCCTTGGCCATGGTGGCGGTGACCAGGTCGGGGTGCAGCGTCTCGAGGTTGATCGCCACCTGCTTCGCCACGGTCGACGCCCCGCCCGGCGCGAGCTCGCGGTCGAGCGGAACATACAGGTGTATTCCCTTGCTGCCGCTGGTGACCGGGTAGGCCGGCCAGCCCAGCCCGCCGACCATGTCGCGCACCAGGCGGGCGACCTCGGCGCACTGCGCCAGTGTGACCCCCTCCCCCGGGTCGAGGTCGAACACGATCCGCGTCGCGGGACCCGGGACGGAACCCGAGAACCGCCACTGCGGCACGTGCAGCTCGAGTGCCGCCTGCTGCCCGAGCCAGGCCAGCGACGCGACGGAGTCGAAGACCGGATACGTCACCGACCGCTGCTTGTGATGAACGGTCTTGCGGGTGAGCCATTTCGGTGCGTGGGAGGCGAGGTTCTTCTCGAAGAACGACTCGCCCCCGACACCCTCGGGCCAGCGTTTGCGGGTGCCGGGCCGGCCCGCGACGTGCGGCAGCATCACCGGGGCGACGGCGACGTAGTAGTCGACCACGTCGGCCTTCGTCGTGCCCGTGCTCGGGTAGAGGACCTTGTCGAGGTTCGTCAGGTTCAGACGACGGCCTTCGAACGTGCGGGTCGTCATCGCCCCATTCTGCCGAGCGCGGCCCGCGGGCGCGCACTTCTCGCGCCGGTCCCCGGCGTGTCGCCCGCGCGAGGGCACCTTCGGCGCCGCGACTCAGGGGCACCTTCGGCGCCGCGACTCAGGGGCACCTTCGGCGCCGCGACTCAGGGGCACCTTCGGCGCCGCGCTCATGAGCACCTTCGGCGCCGCGACTCAGCTGTAGAGTTCGGCGAACCGGCGCAGCGAGGCCTCGATGTCGCCGTGCAGGGCCCGCGCGACGCCGGAGCCGATCGGCCCGAACAGCGGCGCCCCGCCGAGGTCGATGTTCAGGCTGAGCACGGAGCCGATCCCGGTGGCCCGGACGGTCATCCGCAGCTTGAACCGGGTGCCGCCCTTGCCGGAACCGTGGAGCACGAGGTGGTGCGGCGAGTCGATCTCCCGGACGGTCCATGCGACCCGGTTGCGCATGCCCTTGACCGAGACGACGGACTCGGCGGTGGTGCCGACGACGAGTTCGCTCGGCAGGTCGCTGCGCCACCCGTCGTGGATGGTCAGCCATTCGTCGAATCCGTGCAGGTCCGACGCCCGCACCCAGGTCAGGTGCGGTTCGAGCGGAAGGTCGGTCGATACCTCGAGTTTGGCCATGCCCCGCAGCGTAGACGCCGAAGCGCGGACGCAGGGTGATCGACCCTGCGTCCGCGCCTCGTGGGTGTTGCCTAGTGGGCGACAGCCTTTTCGACACCGACACCGGTGAGGGAGCGGACCTCCATCTCGGCCTGCTTGACCGGGTCCTCCAGCTTGCGCCGG
Organism: Rhodococcus sp. 14C212; assembly: GCF_011058195.1. Classification (NCBI taxonomy): domain Bacteria; kingdom Bacillati; phylum Actinomycetota; class Actinomycetes; order Mycobacteriales; family Nocardiaceae; genus Rhodococcus; species Rhodococcus sp. 14C212. The sequence goes on from NZ_JAALEH010000012.1 coordinate 40,493, forward strand.
CCGATGTAGGTGCCGACGATGCCGAGGACGAAGGCCAGCGGGATCGACACGATGCCGGGGTTGGCGAGCGGGAAGAGGGCGAAGTCCGCGTTCGGGAACATCGAGGACGGCTTGCCGGACACCGCCGGGGAGAAGGCGATGAGCAGCAGGCAGCTGACCAGGCCGCCGTAGATGCTGAACAGGGCGCCGGTGGTGTTGAACTTCTTCCAGAACAGCGAGTACAGCAGCGTCGGCAGGTTGGCGGACGCGGCGACCGCGAAGGCCAGGGCCACCAGGAAGGCGATGTTCTGGCCCATCGCGAGGATGCCGAGCACGATCGAGACCACGCCGATCACCACGACGGTGATGCGGGAGACCCGCACCTGATCCTCTTCGGAGGCGTTGCCGCGCTTGATCACGCTGGCGTAGATGTCGTGGGCGAAGGACGCGGACGCGGTGATCGCGAGGCCGGCGACGACCGCGAGGATCGTAGCGAACGCGACGGCGGAGATGATGCCGAGGAAGATGGTGCCGCCGAGTTCGAAGGCGAGCAGCGGCGCGGCCGAGTTCTCCTTGCCGGGGGCGCCGAGGATGACGTCCGGTCCGACCATCTTGGCGGCACCGTAGCCGAGCACCAGGGTGAACAGGTAGAACCCGCCGATCAGGGCGATGGCCCAGGTCACCGAGCGCCGGGCCTCCTTGGCGGTGGGCACGGTGTAGAAGCGCATCAGCACGTGCGGCAGGCCGGCGGTGCCGAGCACCAGGGCGATGCCGAGCGAGACGAAGTCGAGGCGGGTCATGTCGCTGATGCCGTACTTGGCGCCGGGGGCGAGCACGTCGCGGCCGGCGACGGCCTCGTTGGTGGAGCTGTTCACCATGGCCTGCGCGTCGGCCAGCAGCTGCGAGAAGTTGCCGCGGACCGCGAGCAGGACGAGCACGAACATGATGCCGGCACCGGCGACGAGCAGCACGGCCTTGACCATCTGCACGTAGGTGGTGCCCTTCATGCCGCCGATGAGCACGTACACGATCATCAGGACGCCGACCACGGCGACGACGATGCTCTGGCCGAGCTTGCCGTCGATGTTGAGCAGCAGCGCGACGAGGCCACCCGCACCGGCCATCTGGGCGAGCAGGTAGAACAGCGATACCGCGAGGGTGGACAGCGCGGCGGCCATGCGCACGGGACGCTGCTTGAGCCGGAAGCTCAGCACGTCGGCCATGGTGAACCGGCCGGTGTTGCGGAGCAGTTCGGCGACGAGCAGCAGGGCGACGAGCCAGGCGACGAGGAAGCCGATGGAGTACAGGAATCCGTCGTAGCCGTAGACGGCGATGGCGCCGGCGATGCCGAGGAATGACGCGGCCGACAGATAGTCGCCGGCGATCGCGAAGCCGTTCTGCGGGCCCGAGAACTGCCCGCCGCCGGTGTAGAAGTCGGAGGCCTTCTTGGTGGAGCGGCTGGCCCGGATGACCAGGCTCATCGTCACGACGACGAACGCGACGAAGATCGCGATGTTGAACAGGGGGTTGCCGACGTCGGTGGCACCCTGGGCCAGAACTGTCACTGGGCCGGTCCTTCCAGCTCTTCGCGGATCGCGGCGGACCGCGGATCCAGGTCACGGTTGGCGAACCGCACGTAGAGCGCGGTGATGACAAAGGTCGATACGAACTGAGCGAGTCCGAGGATCAGGCCGAGGTTGATGTTGCCGAGCACCTTGGTCGCCATGAAGTCGGCGGCGTAGGTGGCCAGCAGGACGTACACGAAGTACCAGGTGAGGAAGAGCCCCGTCATCGGGAAGACGAACCGCCGGAGCCGGCGGCGCAAGTCCTGGAACTCCGGACTCGCCTGCATGTCGACGAAGTCCTGCGCATCGGGCGTGCGGCGCTCGAGCGCCCCGCCCTTGCCGAGGTGAGCTGTGGTCACTGCCGACTCCTTGGTCGTGGCTTCAGGGATCGCCCCTGTGAGGCGTACTACCAGTAGACCGTAATGAGACGAGAGTCACATAAGAAGATGGTGGCACCGGTCACACGCCGAGCTGTCGACCGGTGCGGCGAACGGTCGCCCGGGCACGACGAATGGTGGCTCAGTGCCCCCGCGGCCGGGGTGAGGTTCCGGGTCCGCGAGGGTCGGCGGGGACGCCGGTGTCCTCGAACGCCCCGAGTTCCCGGTCCCGGCCCATCCCGAGCCGCTCGGGCACATGCATGCGGGAGAAGACGCGACCGATGTCCGCCGGGACACGGGCGCGGGTGGCGAGGCTGACGACGACCATGGTGACGAACGCGAGCGGCACGCTCACGGCGGCCGGGTAGCCGACGACGGCGGCGAGCCACCCTCCGCCCGTCTCGGGGTCGATGCGCACGAGCACGACCACCAGGGCCGCGCCGCCGGCCACCACCGCACCGACCACCATGCCGGCGGCCGCGCCGACCGCGGTGAGCCCGCGCCACCAGATGCCGAGCATCAGCAGCGGACACAGCGTGGAGGCGGCGACCGCGAATACCAGACCCACCGCCCGCGACAGGTCCAGCGAGGTCACCGCCAGCGAGAGGCCGAGCGGCACCAGGCCGGCGAGGACGGCCGCGATCCGGAAGTCGCGCACCCGCCCCCGCAGCACGTCGGTGGACAGCACGCCGGCGACGCTGACCAGCAACCCCGAGGACGTGGACAGGAACGCCGCGATCGCGCCGGCGGCGACCAGCGCGGCGAGCAACTGGCCGCCCCAGCCGGACAGCACCGACCCCGGCAGCAGCAGCACGGCCGCGTCGGAGCGGCCGGTGATGAGCAGTTGCGGCACGTACAGGCGCGCGAACACCCCGAGCAGCGTCGGGAACAGATAGAACACCCCGAGCAGGGCGATCACCGCGAGCGACGTCATGCGGGCCGCGCGCCCGTCGGGGTTGGTGTAGAAGCGCACCAGCACGTGCGGCAGCCCCATGGTGCCGAGGAAGGTGGCGAGGATCAGCGAATACACCTGGAACATCGGGTGGGCGCCGCCGATCCCGCCGCCGGGGGCGGCCCACTCGTCGTTGGTGGCGGGTGCCCCTGCCACCACCGGCACGGCTGCGCCGGGCTCGAGAACCAGCGCCGTTCCGGCGGCCACCTCGTGCTCGCCGGGGACGAGCAGCACGGTGCCGTCCACGGTCCGTCCGTCGACCCGTCCGGTGGCGGCGACCTCGAGGGGCTCGCCGACCTGGACGACGACGTCGGTGGTGACATCGACGGTGGTGCGCTCGGTGACCGTCGGCGGTGCCGGCTGCCCGACGGCGCGGTCGTCGTCGAGGAAGTGGACGGCGAGCACGAGGGCCGGCACCGCGACGGCGGTGAGCTTGAGCCAGTACTGGAACGCCTGAACGAAGGTGATCGAGCGCATGCCGCCGCCGACGACGTTGCCGACGACGATCAGGCCGACCGCGACGACCCCCACCCACTCGGGGACGCCGAGCAGGATGTTCAGGGTCAGTCCCGCGCCCTGGAACTGGGGGACGAGGTAGAGCACGCAGACGACCGCGACGATCACCATCGCCAGGGTGCGCAGCCATCGCGCGCCGAGCCGGAACTCGGCGAAGTCCGGCACCGTGTAGGCGCCGGACCGGCGCAGCGGCGCGGCGACGAACAGCAGCAGGCCCAGGTAGCCCGCCGTGAAGCCCACCGGATACCACAGGGCGTCGGCGCCGTACTTGGCGATGAGCCCGGCCACTCCGAGAAACGAGGCGGCGGAGAGATATTCGCCGGAGATGGCGGCGGCGTTCCAGCGGGGCCCGACGCTGCGCGAGGCGATGAGGAAGTCGGAGGTGGTGCGGGCCAGCCGGACTCCGTAGATGCCGATCGCGACGGTGGCGGCGGCCGCGGCGACGAGCCCGAGGACGGTGACGACGGGGATCGAACCGGTATCCATGAGCCGCTCAGTCGTCGACCAGGTCGGTGAAGTCCTGCTCGTTGCGTTCGGCCAGGCGGACGTAGAGCCCGCCGATGCCGAGCAGCAGCGGATATCCGACGAATCCGAGCAGCAGCCACGGCAACCGGATGCCGAGCACCGTGACGTCCGTCAGGCGCGGCACGAAGTGGAACAGCAGCGGCAGGGCACACAGCAGGCACACCGCGACGAGCGAGAGCCGCGCGGCGAGGCCGAGCTGGGCTCGCACCAGGCCGCGCACCATGGCCTCCCCGACCTCGGTCTGTTCCTGGACCTCCACGCGGGTGCGCACCATGCGGGCGCCGCGGCGCTGGGCGAGCACCACCCGTTCACGCGGCGGCGAGCCGCCCGAACCACGCGGCGGCGGGCCGCCCGAACCACGCGGCGGCGGGCCGCCCGAACCACGCGGCGGCGGAGTGCCGGACGGACTCATCTGGTCGTCCAGGTCTGCATCGGTCCGCGGATCAGACGGTCCTTGAGCTCGCGGGTGTGGCGACGGCTCACCGGCAGTTCGACGGGCGGCTTGCCCTCCTCGGCCCGCAGGCACACGACGAGGCCGGAGCCGACGCTGCGGATGCCGGTCACCAGGGGCAGCGACACGAGGTAGGAGCGGTGCACGCGCAGGAACCCGGCGTCGGCCCAGCGGCCCTCGAGGGTGGAGATGGGGATGCGCACCAGGTGGGAGCCGGTGCCGGTGTGCAGGCGCGCGTAGTCGCCGTCGGCCTCCACCCACTGCACCGACGACCGCGGCACCAGTGTGGTCACGCCGCCGAGTTCGACGGGGATCACCTCGTCCGACGCGCCCGCGCCTGCGGCGGCGGATTCGGTTTCGCGGGTGCGGCGGCGCTCGGCGATACGGCGCACCGCCTCGGCGAGACGCTCCTCGCGCAGGGGTTTGAGCAGGTAGTCGACCGCGCCGAGGTCGAAGGCCGCCACCGCACGGTCGTCGTGCGCGGTCACGAACACGACGGCGGGCGGGTTCGCGAAGTTGCGCAGGATGCCGGCGAGCTCGAGGCCGTCGAGGCCGGGCATGTTGATGTCGAGGAACACCGCGTCGATCCCGCCGTCGCGCAGCAGCCGCAGCGCGGTGGTCGCCTCACCCGCGGTGTGGACGTGGCCGATCTCCTCGCGTCGCCGCAGCAGGTACGCGAGCTCGTCGAGGGCCGGCGGTTCGTCGTCGACGGCCAGCACGGTGAGGGTGTCGGTGGTGTCGTTCACAGCCGGTCCATCGTGCCATGCCGGACCGTCCGAGCGGAGCGGACCGGGCCACTCGCGCGGAGCGGGGCCGGGTGGCGGACGGGTCGCGTCATGCCCGTATCCCGGGCCGGAACTTCGGCACCCGCATGCTGACCTTCGTTCCGGCACCCGGCGCCGTCTCGACGACGAGGCCGTAGTCGTTGCCGAACGCCGCACGCAGGCGGTCGTCGACGTTGGCCAGTCCCACGTGGGCCGCCTCCTTGGCGCTGGTGAGCCCCTGTCCCTCGGCGACGGCGTCGAGGTCGCCGGAGCGCAGGAGTTCGGGGTCCATTCCGACGCCGTCGTCCTCGACGCTGATGACGCAGTCGGTGCCCTCGTCCGCGGCGACGATGCTGATGGTGCCGGTGCGGGTGCTCTTGCCGGCGATGCCGTGCCGCACGGCGTTCTCGACGAGGGGCTGCAGGGCGAGGAACGGCAGCACCACGTTGAGCACCTCCGGCGCGACCTGCAGCCGCACCTCGAGGGCGTTGCCGAAGCGGGCCCGCTCGAGCGTGAGATACCGGTCGATGTTGCGCAGTTCGTCGGCGAGCAGCGTGTACTCCCCCGCCGCGCGGAACGAGTACCGGGTGAAGTCGGCGAATTCGAGGAGCAGTTCGCGGGCGCGTTCGGGGTCGGTGCGCACGAAGGACGCGACGGTGCCCAGGGCGTTGTAGATGAAGTGCGGGCTGATCTGAGCGCGCAGCGCCAGCACCTCGGCCCGGTCGAGGCGGGCGCGGGAGGCGTCGAGTTCGGCGAGTTCGATCTGGCTGCAGGCGTAGCGGGCGACCTCGGTGAGCACGCCGAGCAGGGCCGGTCCGGGTTCGGTGGTGGTCACGACGCCGAGCGCACCGACGACCCCGACGTTGTCGATGACGAGCGGCTGCACGATCACGGCGCGCGCGGCCTGCTCGTCCGGACCGCGCTGGAGGTCGCCGTGCCCGACGAGGACGCGCCGGTCGTCGGCGATCGCGCGCTTCGCGGCGGCGAGCAACTGGGCGGACAGCCCTTCGAAGGGGCCGCTCCACGCCAGGCGGGTGCCGTCCGCATCGACGAGCGCGACGGACGACGTGCCGGTGAGCGAGCGCAGGTGCGGGGCGGCCTCCTGCGCGGACGTCGCGTCGAGGCCCCGGCGCAGCGGCCGCGCGGCCAGCGACGCGGTGTGCAGGGTGGCGTGCACGGCGCGTTCGGCCGGTGTGGTCAGGCCGCGCCGGGTGCGCAGCCACAGCACGGTGACGCCGGCGACGACGAGCAACGCGACGGCCAGGAGCGCGGCGAGGGTTCCGCTCACCGCGGGTCCGGTCCCGGCTCGGCGTCGAGCCGGCGGACGAACCAGGCCGGTTCGCCGTGGCTGACGCGTTCGGTGACGTCCGGAAGCGCGGTGCACAGTGCACGCAGGCGGTCGAGCGGACTCATCATGGGTTCACGCTAAGCCACCTCGGCGAACTGTTGCGGGGTACACCGTGGCGGGGGCACGGTGGCCGGGTGCACGCGGATCGGCCCGGCGCCGGCCGGTGCCCGTACAGGTCTCAGCAGCAACGTGCCCCCGGGTTGGCGTCCGCGTCGGCGTAACGGATGCGCCAGTACTCGCGTTCGGTGGGGATCTCGGTTCCGGGGTGCATCCGTTCCAGGTGGGCGACGTAACGCGCGTAGTCGTGGTCGCCCATCAGCGCTCCGATCCACCAGCGCACCGTTCGTCCCCCTGCGGCGAGTGCGGCGAGCACCCTACTCACGGTTCGCTCCGGTCGGCTCCGCGCGGTCGACGCGAACGGGGCGGATGTGCGCGGCGCCCGGGGCGCGCACGCGTCCGGACGCGATGAGCACGTCCCACTGGTGCTGTATGCGTTTCTCGGCGGCGGTGGGTACGAACCCGGCCGGGGCGAAGATCTTCGACGGAACGTCGGGAGCCTCGGTGGTGGGCAGCCCTCCGGCCCGGAACGCCTTGACGCACACGATGGCTCCCGCGACGGCGACGATCAGCACGAGACTCGCGAACACGATCGACAGTGTGCCCTGGATGAAGGTGTTGCGGATCACCGCGTCGATCGCGGCGGGGCTCGTCGCGGACCGGAAACTGGTCTCCCCGGCGTCCTTGGCGGCCCGGAAGTCGAAGTGCTGGGTCCAGTACCCGATCGCGGGATCCCCCGAGAAGATCTTCTGCCACGAGGCGGTCATCGTCACGATCAGGTCCCACACGAGCGGCACACCCGGGATCCATGCCCATGTGAACAGGCCCCTCTTCATCACCACGGTGAGCACGACCGTCAGGGCGACCGCGGCGAGCAGCTGGTTGGCGATGCCGAACAGCGGGAAGAGGGTGTTGATGCCCCCGAGCGGATCGGTGACGCCCATCAGCAGGATCGCACCCCACGCGGCCACGACCAGCAGCGAGCACAGCCACGCGCCCGGACGCCACGACGGGTCCTTGAACCGGCGGGCCGGTCCCCCGAAGTTGCCGAGCGAATCCGAGAGCATGAAGCGGGCGACGCGGGTGCCGGCGTCGACGGTCGTGAGGATGAACAGGGCCTCGAACATGATCGCGAAGTGGTACCAGAACGACTTCAGCGCGTCGCCCCCGAACAGGTCGCTCAGCACGCCGGACATCCCGAACGCGAGGGTCGGGGCGCCGCCGGTGCGCGAGATGATCGAGTCCTCCCCGACGTCGGCGGCGGCCTGGGAGATGGCCTCCGGTGTGATGTCCGGAGCACCGAGTCCGAGGCCGTTGACGTAGTCCGCCGCCGTGGCGGGAGTGCCTCCGGTCACGCCGGCCGGGGCGTTGAGCACGAAGTACAGGTGCTGATCGATCACGCAGGCGGTGATCAGCGCCATGATCGCCACGAAGGATTCGGTGAGCATGCCCCCGTACCCGATCAGCCGGGTCTGCTTCTCCTTCTCGAGCAGCTTCGGGGTCGTGCCGGAGGCGATGAGCGCATGGAATCCGGACAGGGCGCCACAGGCGATGGTGATGAACAGGAACGGGAACAGCGATCCGGCGAACGCCGGGCCGTTGCCCTCGAGGGCGAAGGAGGTGACGTCCGGCATCTGCAGGGTCGGGCGGGCGATGAGGATACCCACGGCGAGCAGCGCGATCGTCCCGACCTTCATGAACGTCGACAGGTAGTCTCGCGGCGCCAGCAGCAGCCACACCGGTAGCACCGAGGCGGCGAATCCGTAAGCGATCATCAGCCACGTGATGGTGACCTTGGACAGGGTGAACCACTCGGCTCCCCACTCCGTTTCCGCCACCCAGCCGCCGGCGACGATGGCCAGCAGGAGCAGTGCGACGCCGATGAGCGAGACCTCCGAGACCCGGCCCGGCCGCAGGTATCGCAGATACACCCCCATGAAGAGGGCGATGGGGATGGTCATCGCGATGGAGAACAGACCCCACGGGCTCTCGGCGAGCGCATTGACGACGACCAGAGCGAGAACCGCGATGAGGATGATCATGATGACGAAGACCGCGACCATGGCGGCGGTTCCGCCGACGACGCCCAGTTCCTCCCGCGCCATCTGACCGAGGCTGCGCCCGCGGCGCCGCGACGAGATCGACAGCACCAGGAAATCCTGCACCGCACCGGCGAACACGACGCCGAGGATGATCCACAGGGTGCCCGGCAGGTACCCCATCTGCGCGGCCAGCACCGGACCGACGAGAGGACCGGCGCCGGCGATCGCGGCGAAGTGGTGTCCGAACAGCACCCGCCGGTCCGTCGGGATGTAGTCCTTTCCGTTCTCGAGGATCTCCGCGGTGGTGGCACGGTCGTCGCGCGGTTGGACGATCTTGCTCTCGACCAGCCTGGCGTAGAAGCGATAGGCGATCAGATACGTGCACACCGCGGCGATCACGAACCAGACCGCGTTGACGTTCTCGCCGCGGACCACCGCGATCATCGTCCAGGCGACACCCCCGAGCAACGCCAGCACGACGAAGACGACGCGGGTCGACGCAGGCATCGGGGAACGGTCGACGATGCCGACCGGCGGGAGGTCGGGATCCGTGCGCAGGTATTCGATCCGGGGCGGGGACTCGGGAACCGATTCGACGGCCATAAGGAATCCTAGAATCGTCTGCTCCCGCCCCGGTGGGAAAACGCGGATGCCGGCAGTCCGGCGCCGGGTCAGTACCGGGTGCGCCGGTTGAGCCGTTCCTCCGCGGCCGCCTCCTCGACGTCGAGTCCCTCGAGCACCGTGCGGAGCGTCTCGTCGTCGAGGTCGCCGTTGTCGCGTGCCGCGATCAGAGCCTGCCGCTGGGCGCGCAGCACGGAGCGCCGGAGCTTTTCGAACAGGGTGCCCGAGTCGGGCACGGCCGGTTCGCGCTCGCCGGCCTCCTCGGCCTGCTGCGCTTCGAGGCGGGCCTTCATGGACCGGTTCACCCGGGCGAGGATGCGTTGCAGCGCCTCGGCGTCGACACCGTCGGGCGGGTTCGTCGCGAGCAGCGCGAGGTGCTGTTCGGCGGCGGTGCCGGAGATGGTCCGCGCACGTTCCATCTGCTCCTGGGCATACAGCTGTTCGTAGGGGTCGGCGACGTTCAGCACCCGGATGAGCGCCGGCATCGTCGCCCCCTGGATCAGCAGGGTGCCGACCGCGACCACGAAGGCGATCACCTGGATGGTCTCGCGACCGGGGAAGGGCTCGCCGGAGGCCACGACGAGCGGCACGCCCCCGGCGGCCGCGAGGGTCACCACACCGCGCATCCCGGCCCAGGAGATCACCAGGTACTCGCGGCCGGTGAACTGGTCGCGCCCCAGCCGGGCGAGCCCGACCTCCCGTGTGAGGCGGCGACGCGCCCAGTGCAGCAGCACCCACAGCGGCCGCACCGCGATCACCACACCGAGCACCGCGAACGCGTAGAGGAACGCGAGGTGGACGTCGAGACCGGTCTCGCGGACCTCGTCGATCACGAACTTCAGCTGCAGGCCCATGTAGGCGAAGACGAACATCTCGAGCAGCACGTCGAGGCTCTCCCACACCGCCCGTTCCTGGATGCGCGTCGCCACGGACGCATCGGTGGCCCGGTGCCCCATGTACAGGCCGGCCGCGACGACGGCCAGCACACCGGACGCCTCGATCTCCTCGGCGGCCAGGTAGGCGGTGAACGGGAGCACCAGCCCCAGCACCGTTTCCAGCGGCGAGTCGTACATGCGGCCGCGTACCCGGTGCACCACGACAGCGAGCACCAGTCCGATCGCCACGCCGCCGGCCACCTCGTACCCGAAGAACACCACGGGCGAGTCCACCAGCACCCGGGTGCCGGCGACGGCGGAGACCGCGACGGTGAACAGCGTCAGCGCGGTCGCGTCGTTGACCAGACCCTCACCGGTGAGGACCGCAATGACGCGTTTGGGCAGTCCGAGTCGCTGCCCGACGGCGACGGCGCTGACCGCGTCGGTCGGCGCGACCACGGCCCCGAGCACCAGTGCGGCGCCGAGGGTCAGATCCGGCACCAGCCAGGAGGCGGAGAACGCGACGGCGAACGCCGTGACCAGGACGGTGAAGATGCCCAGCCGCAGGATCGGGGCGAGGTGCCGACGGAAGGTCGCCACGGAGAAGCGCAGCGCCGCCGAGTACAGCAGCGGCGGCAGCACCACCCCGAGGATGACGTCCGGATGCAGCTCGAGCCGCGGCATGCCGGGCAGGAACGAGGCGATCGAGCCGATGGTGACGAGGACCAGGGGGGCCTGGAGATTTCCGCGGTTCGCGAGGCCGGTGACGGCGACGGCCGCGATGACGACGAGGAGGATCCAGGTCCCGTTCACCCGTCGATTGTGACCCGGACGGGCGGCCGGTGCCGCCGTACGATCCGGGCGCCGGGGGTGGCACCCTTGACCCCCTCAAGAAACGAACGTATATTCACCTCAAGTGAATGAGCATTCATTTTGCTCGTGTGCTTTCCGAAATCCGACGCACCCCGCCCCGTAGCCCCCGGGGGTGCCCCAGCAAGGAGTCGACATGGATCTGGCGTTGACGGAGGAGCAGCAGAGTTTCCGGCAACTCGCACGCGAGTTCCTCGACAAGGAGGTGGTCCCGCACCGGGCCGCATGGGACCGCGCCGAATCGGTGGACATCGCGATCGTGCCCAAGCTCGCCGAGATCGGGTTCTTCGGGCTGACCATCCCCGAGGAGTACGGCGGCCTCGGCGGCGACTACATCACCTACTGCCTCGGTATGGAGGAACTCGGTCGCGCCGACTCCGCCGTGCGCGGCATCGTGTCCGTCTCGATGGGCTTGGTGGGCAAGGTGATTCTGTCCCACGGCACCGAGGAGCAGAAGCACGAGTGGCTGCCACGCATCGCCTCGGGTGAGGCGCTCGCGTGCTTCGGCCTCACCGAACCGGACAACGGCTCCGACCCCGGACACCTGAAGACCCGCGCGGTGCGCGACGGCGACCACTACATCATCAACGGGTCGAAGATCTTCATCACCAACGGAACCTGGGCCAACCTGTGCCTGGTCTTCGCCCGCACCGGCGGTCCCGGCCCGAAGGGCGTGTCCGCCTTCCTGGTTCCCACCGACACCCCCGGCTTCGAAGCCCGGGAGATCCACGGCAAGCTCGGCCTGCGCGGCCAGGCCACCGCCGAGCTGTACTTCACCGACATGAAGGTGCCCGCGAGCGTGCTGCTCGGCGAGGAGGGCCAAGGCTTCTCGATCGCCATGCACTCGCTGGACAAGGGCCGGGTCTCGGTCGGCGCCGGCTGCGTCGGCATCATCCAGGGCTGCCTCGAGGCCGCCGTCGACTACGCGACGAACCGCAAGCAGTTCGACCGGCCCATCGCCTCGTACCAGCTGATCCAGGACATGATCGCGGACATGTCCGTCGACGCCGACGCCGGCCGGCTGCTGACCTGGCGGGCAGCGGATCTCATCGAGCGCGGGGAACCGTTCGGCACCGCCGCGTCCAAGGCCAAGTACTTCTGCAGCGAGGCCGCGGTGCGAGCCGCCAACAACGCGATCCAGCTCTTCGGCGGCTACGGCTACGTCGACGAGTACCCCGTCGCCAAGTACATGCGCGACGCCCGCGTGATGACCCTGTACGAGGGCACCAGCCAGATCCAGAAGCTGCTCATCGGCCGCGCCGAGACCGGCATCAGCGCCTTCCTGTAGACCGTCCACGACGGCGGGCCCGGCATCGACGGCGGCGCGGGGGTCGTCGCCACACCGGCGGGTAGTCAGGCGGCAGGAGATCACGCACAACGCTCGGCTGGGGTCTCCCGGTCGAGCGTTGTGCGTGACCGGCCGTAGCGGCCCCGGGCACAGCCTCGACGCGCACCCTTGACAGAGTGACGTGCACCACACTACCGTTCTGGTCGAACACAATGAATGAGCATTCATCCACTTCGAATTTTTGTTCACTCATCGTTGTCGCTCCGACGGGGCCGACCCGCCCCGGCGAACACTCGCCCCCTGACACCCACGGAGTTCTCATGCCCCCTGTCTCGGCCGACTGGACCAGTACGCAGCATCGACGCTCGGTGACGTGGATCGTCGCCCTCGCGACGGCAGCGCTCGTCTTCGACGGATACGACCTGGTCGTGTACGGAACCATCCTCCCGATCCTCATGAAGGATCCGACCCAGTTGGGTGCCGTCTCCGCCGAACAGGCCGGGGTGCTGGGCTCGTACGCCCTGATCGGGGTCCTGATCGGCGCCCTGCTCGCCGGCGCCTTCGGCGACCGGGTCGGCCGCCGAAAGCTGACACTGATCAGCATCACGTGGTTCTCCGTGGGCATGGCCGCCGCGGCGATGACCCACTCCGTCACGATGTTCGGCGCCATGCGACTGCTCACGGGCATCGGCGTGGGTGGGCTCATCGCCACCACCGGTGCGGTGGTCGCCGAGTTCGCGCCGCCCAGCAAGAAGAACATGTACAACGCGATCGTCTACTGCGGCGTCCCCCTCGGCGGTGTCATGGCCTCGCTGCTCGCACTGCTGCTGCGTGACGCCATCGGCTGGCGCGGCCTGTTCTGGATCGGAGCGCTGCCCCTCGTGGTCCTGCTGCCGCTCGTGCTGCTGAGGCTTCCCGAGTCGCCCCGCTGGCTCGTCGCCCGGGGCCGGCTCGACGAGGCCCACGCGATCACCGCACGCACCGGCATCCCCTCCCCGACCGCCGAAGAGCTCGTCGTCGAGCGGGCGGGCGCCCAGAAGGTCGGATTCGCCGCGCTGGCGACCCGCCGGTACGCGCTCGGCACCGCACTGCTCGGCCTGATGAGCTTCGGCGGCATCATGCTCACCTACGGGCTCAACACCTGGTTGCCGAAGATCATGGAGAACGCCGGGTTCGACGCGAAGAACTCGCTGGCGTTCCTGCTGGTGCTCAACGGCGGCGCGATCGCCGGCGTCGTGCTCGCCTCCCGGACGGCGGATCGCACCGGCCCGCAGCGGGTCATCGTCGCCACGTTCCTGCTCGCGGTGCTCTCGCTCATCGTGCTCACCCTCGACCTGCCGCTGGCGGTGCTGCTCGGCGCGGTCGCGGCGGCCGGCATCGGCGGGATCGGCACCCAGATCCTCATCTACGGCTTCGTCGCCAACTACTACTCGACCACGGCACGCGCCGCCGGCGTCGCGTGGTGCGCCGGATTCGGCCGTCTCGGCGGCATCTTCGGGCCGCTCGTCGGTGGGCTGATCCTCGGCGCCGGCCTGAGCAGCAACATCGCCTTCTACATCTTCGCGGGCATTGCACTGCTCGGCGCGGGCCTCACCGTGCTGGTGCCCACCCGTCACGAGACCCTCGCGACGAGTCCGAGCGGGACGCACCGGGCGGCCGAGCCCGCCCTGGCGACCGCCGACTGACCGCACCCGGAACGGGGGCGGGTCCGTGGATACGGACCCGCCCCCGTTCGTGCGTGGACGTCGGTTCCTTACTCGCTCAGCTCCAGTCGTAGAAGCCGCGGCCGGACTTGCGGCCGAGCTCGCCGCGGGCCACCTTGTCGCGCAGCAACTGCGGCGGCGCGAACCGCTCCCCCAGGGTGCCGTGCAGGTAGTCCGCGACGGCCAGCCGGATGTCCAGGCCCACGAGATCCGTGGAGCGCAGCGGGCCCATCGGATGCTTGTACCCCAATTCCATTGCCCGATCGATCGACTCGGCGTCGGCCACGCCTTCCTCGAGCATCCGGATCGCCTCCAGCCCGAGCAGCACGCCGAGACGGCTGGTGGCGAAGCCCGGCGAATCGCGCACCACCACGGGCGTCTTGCCGAGCAGCTCCACCCAGCCCGCGACGTCGCGCACCAGCGCATCGGAGGTCGTCTCGGCGCGCACGATCTCCACCAGCTCCGACGCGGGCACCGGGTTGAAGAAGTGCATGCCCAGGAACCGGGACGGGTTCCTCAGGGCGGCGCCCAGCTCCGTCGGCGACAGCGAGCTGGTGTTGGTGGCGATCACCGCGTCGTCGGGCACGACGCGCTCGGCGTCCGCGAGCACGCGCCTCTTCAGGCCGGGATCCTCGGGCACCGCCTCGACGAGCAGCCGGGTGTCGCCGGGCAGCTCGGCCACCGACGCGACGAACGCGACCCGGCCGGCCACCACGTCGAGCGGATCGACGAGCTTGCCGCGCTCGGCCGCGCGGGAGAGGCTGTCCGTCAGCCGCTTTCGCGCGGCGCCCAGGTCGCCGGTCTCGGACACGGTTACGGTCGCGCCGAGCGCGGCGAAGGCATGGGCGATGCCGACGCCCATGCGGCCTCCGCCGATCACGGCGACACGGTCGGGAAGTCCTGTCATCTGCTGGTCCTCTTCTCCGGGAATCGGGTCATGCGTTTTCTACCTGTCCGCGGCCTCGTACCGCTCCGCTCGGGCCGGATCGTCGACGTGGGGTGGTCGCTCACAGCGCCTCCACCGCCAGCGACACGCCCTGGCCGACGCCGACGCACAGGGTGGCCAGGCCCCGCGCCGCACCCTCGCGTTCCATGCGGCCGAGCAGGGTGACCAGGATGCGCGCCCCGGACGAGCCGAGCGGGTGACCGAGCGCGATGGCGCCGCCGTCCGCGTTGACGAGGTGCTCGTCCAGGCCGAGTTCGCGGATGACGCCGAGCGACTGGGTGGCGAAGGCCTCGTTGAGCTCGATCGCGCCGATGCCGTCGAGGGTCCAGCCGGTGCGGTCGAGCAGCTTGCGGGTGGCCGGGACCGGGCCGAGGCCCATGAGGTGCGGGGCGAGCGCCGCCGAGGCGCTGCCGACGATCCGGGCGCGCGGCGTCAGCCCGTGCCGGCGCACGGCGTCGGCGCCGGCGAGCACCAGCGCGGACGCGCCGTCGGACAGCGACGACGACGAGCCGGCGGTGACGATGCCGCCGGCCCGGAACACCGGCTTCAGGCGGGCGAGTTTCTCCTCGTCGGTCCCGCGCCGCGGCCCCTCGTCCACGTCGACGACGCCGTCGCGCACCGGCACCGGGACGATCTCCTTCCCGAACCGGCCGGCGTCGATGGCGGCGAGGGCGCGCCGGTGGCTGCGGACCGCGAACGCGTCGCTCTCCTCCCGGGTGATGCCGTGCAGGGCCGCGACCTCCTCGGCGGTCTCGCCCATCGACAGGGTGGTCGTGTCGTCGAAGCGCGGGTTGGTGAACCGCCAGCCGATGGCGGTGTCGAAGACGGCGCCGGGTTTGGCCCAGGGCGTGCCGGGCTTGCTCATCACCCACGGCGCCCGGGTCATCGACTCGACCCCGCCGGCGACGACGACGTCGGCCTCCCCGGACCGGATGGCCTGGGCGCCGGAGGCGACAGCGGTGAGCCCGCTCGCACACAGGCGGTTGACGGTGTACCCGGGGACGGTCTGCGGCAGGCCGGCGAGCAGCACCGCCATGCGGGCGACGTTGCGGTTGTCCTCGCCGGCCTGGTTGGTGGCGCCGAGGATCACCTCGTCGATCGCGTCGGCCGGGACGCCGCTGCGCGCGACGGCCTCGCCGACGACGAGCGCGGCCAGGTCGTCGGGCCGCACCGGGGCGAGCGCGCCGCCGTAGCGGCCCTGCGGTGTGCGGACTCCGTCGACGACGTAGACGTCGATCATCCGTGGATCTCCCTTCCGAAACCGGGGGCCGTGTGACCCTTGACACCCTCCGGTAGTGAATGTACGTTCATAGTCAGTGAAGCACAATTCATCACTCATGAACAGAACTTCAATCCCTGACCCGACCTGCGCTGACGAGGAGTCATCATGACCGTGTTCGAGGACATCACCTACGAGATCGACGGCCCCGCGGCGATCATCACGATCGACCGCCCGCACCGCTACAACGCGTTCCGCGGCAAGACCGTCGAGGAGCTCATCAAGGCCTTCCGCGCCGCATGGGCCGACAGCCGGGTCTCGGCGATCATCCTCACCGGCGCCGGCGAGAAGGCGTTCTGCACCGGCGGCGACGTCAAGCAGCGCGCCGAGACCGGCGACTACGGCCCCACCGAGAGCGGCATGTTCGAAATCGGCTACCTGCACAAGCTGATTCGCGACATCCCGAAGCCGGTCATCGCCGCGGTCAACGGTGTCGCCGTCGGCGGCGGACACGTGCTGCACGTGCTGTGCGACCTCACGATCGCCTCGGAGAACGCCAAGTTCGGCCAGGCCGGCCCGAAGGTCGGATCGTTCGACGCCGGATTCGGGTCGGCCTTCCTCGCCCGCGTGGTCGGCGAGAAGCGCGCCCGCGAGATCTGGTACCTGTGCCGCCAGTACGACGCCGCCACCGCCGAGCGCTGGGGCCTGGTCAACTGGGTCGTGCCGCAGGACGAGCTGCTCGACGAGGCCAAGGCGATCGCCGCCGAGATCGCCGAGAAGAGCCCCACCGCCATCAAGTTCCTCAAGCAGTCGTTCAACGCGGACACCGACCACCAGGCCGGCCTGAGCAACCTCGCGATGTCGGCACTCGACCTGTTCGGCAAGTCCGACGAGGGCCTCGAGGGCGCCAACGCGTTCGCCGAGAAGCGGCCCGCCGACTTCGCCAAGTTCGTCAAGGCCTGATCCCTCCCCATTCCGGATTCCCCGAGAGGACCCCTCATGAGCACCATCGCACTGGTCACCGGCGCCGGCTCCGGCATCGGCAAGGCCATCGCACTGGCCTTCGCCGCACAGGGCGACCGCGTGGTCGCCGCCGACCTCGACCTCGCCGCCGCCGAGGCCACCGCCAAGGAGCACCCCGAGCTGATCACCGCACTGCCGGTGGACATCGCCGACCGCGCCCAGGTCGACGAGCTGCGCGAGCGCACCCACGCCGAGGTCGGCGTGCCGAACGTGCTCGTCAACGCCGCCGGCTGGGACCGTACCGACCAGTTCCTGAACGCCACACCGGAATTCGCGCAGAAGGTCGTGGCGATCAACTACCTCGGCCCGGTGCACGTGTGCAGCGCCTTCCTGCCCGGCATCATCGAAGCCGGCAACGGCGGCCGCGTGATCAACCTCGCCTCCGACGCCGGCCGCGTCGGCAGCTCCGGCGAGTCGATCTACGCCGGGGCGAAGGGCGGCGTCATCGCGCTGACCAAATCCCTCGCCCGCGAGATGGCGCGGCACGGCATCAACGTCAACTGCGTGTGCCCCGGCCCCACCGACACCCCGCTGTTCCAGGCGCAGGACGAGAAGCTCAAGGCCGCACTGATCAAGGCCATCCCGTTCCGCCGGCTCGCCCGGCCCGACGAAGTCGCCGCCCCCGTGCTGTTCTTCGCGTCGGAGGCCGCGTCGTTCGTCACCGGTCAGGTGATCAGCGTCAGCGGCGGCCTCACGATGGCCGGCTGACCGCGGACACGCGAGGGAGGACGGACACCATGACCGCGTCGTACAACGCCCGGGCCTACCGGGAGTACTTCGAGAACGACTTCACGTACCTCAACGGATTCCGGCGCAACACCAAGCGTTACGCGAACCAGGTCGCCCTGAGCGACCCCGGCACCGGGCGGCAGTGGACCTACGCGCAGCTCGGAGAGCGCGTCGACCGGATCGCGACGGGCCTGGCGGACGCGGGCGTGCAGACCGGGGACGTCGTCGCCTACCAGCTGTTCAACGGCGTCGAATTCGCCGAGCTCTACCTCGCCACGCAGGCCGTGGGGGCGGTCGGCTCGCCGGTGAACTTCCGCCTGGCGGCCGGCGAGACGGCGTTCGTCCTCGACAAGTGCACCCCTGCGGTGTTCGTCTACGACACCGAACTCACCGACATGGTGCAGGAGGCGTTGCGGCTCGCAGCGCACACCCCGAGGGTGCTCGTGGCCGTCGGCGACGGCGCCACCGTCGAAGCCGCCGGCGCCACGGTGATGCGGTACCGGCACCTGGCCGCCGACCGCATCGCGCTACCGCCGCTGCACCGCACGGTGTGGGACGAGACCACCCGTCTCTACACCTCCGGCACGACGGGCATGCCGAAGGGCGTGCCGCTCAACAGCATGATCGAGATCTTCAGCGCCCACGACGTGATCATGCACTTCCCGCTCGGCCCCGACGACAAGACGCTCAACATGACCCCGTGGTTCCACCGCGGTGGTCTGCACGCGGGCGGACCCAACCCGACGTTCTACGTCGGCGGCGGGGTGGTGCCGCTGCGGTCGTTCGACGCCGACCGGGTCCTCGACCTCGTCGCCGAGTACGGACTGACCTTCCTCATCGGCGCACCGACCAACCTCGCCATGCTCGCCGCCGCCCAGGAGGCGCGCCCGCGCGACCTGTCCAGCCTGCGCGGCATCGTCACGATGGGCGCACCGCTCGAGAAGGAGGCGGCGCTGCACTACCAGAAGGTGCTCAACCCCCGGATCTTCAACGGCTACGGCACCACCGAGGCCTTCTGGAACACCTTCCTGCGGCCGGCCGACCTGCCCGACCGCGCCGGCAGCGCCGGCCGCGCCTGCACCGACGACGAGGTCCGCGTCGTGCACGTCTACCCCGACCGGCTCGCCGACCCCGACGACGTCGTCGCCCGCGACGGCAACGACGTCGGTGAGGTCATCGTCCGCTCCCCCAAGTGCGCCAACGCCTACTTCGACACCCCCGACCAGGAGAAGGCCAAGTTCCACCGGGGTTGGCTGCACATCGGCGACCTCGCCACCTGGGACGCCGAGGAGTTCGTCACCATCGTCGGACGCAAGGACGACATGCTCATCTCCGGCGGCGAGAACGTCCACCCGGTGCAGGTGGAAGAGGCACTCAACGCCCATGCGCAGGTCCAGGACTCGCTCGTCGTCGGCGTCCCGGACGAGAAGTGGGGACGCATCGTCGTCGCCTACATCGTCGCCGAGGATCCCTCGCTGACGGTCGAACACCTCGACGCCCACTGCCGCTCCCACCCGATGCTCTCGTCGTTCAAGCGGCCGCGCGCCTACCGGTTCGTCGAGACGCTGCCCGTCTCCCCCACCGGCAAGAAGCTGCATTACAAGGCCACCGAAGCCGCCGCGGCCGAGTTCGCCGCCGGCCTCTTCTCCGCTCCCTCCGACTCGAGGATGACCCGATGAGCACCGCCACCACCCTCCCCAAGTTCGACGCCCTCGACCCGCTCGCCCTCGACTCGCTCTACTCCGACGACGAGATCGCCGTCCGCGACACCGTCCGCAAGTTCTGCGCCGAGCACGTCAACCCGCACATCGCGGAGTGGTTCGAGGCCGGCGACCTGCCCGGCGTGCGCGATCTCGCCCGCGAATTCGGCAAGCTCGGCCTCCTCGGCATGCACCTCGAGGGCTACGGGTGCGGTGGCTCGTCCGCCGTGCACTACGGCCTCGCCTGCCTCGAGTTGGAAGCCGCCGACTCCGGCATCCGCTCCCTGGTCTCGGTGCAGGGCTCGCTCGCGATGTTCTCGATCTGGAACAACGGTTCCGAGGAGCAGAAGCAACGCTGGCTGCCGGGCATGGCGGCGGGCGAGATCATCGGCTGTTTCGGCCTGACCGAACCCGACGTCGGCTCCGACCCGGGGGCGATGAAGACCCGCGCCCGCCGGGACGGGTCCGACTGGGTTCTCGACGGTCGCAAGATGTGGATCACCAACGGCTCCATCGCCGACGTCGCCGTGGTCTGGGCGAACACCGACGAGGGCGTCCGGGGCTTCGTCGTGCCCACCGACACAACCGGTTTCAGCGCCCACACCATCAAGCACAAGCTGTCGCTGCGCGCCTCGGTCACCGGCGAACTCGTCCTGGACAACGTACGCCTGCCCGCCGACGCGCTGCTGCCCGAGGCCAAGGGCGTCAAGGCTCCGCTGCAGAGCCTGTCCGAGGCGCGGTACGGCATCATCTGGGGCGCGATGGGCGCGGCGCGCTCGGCGTGGGAGGCCGCCCGCGACTACTCGATGCAGCGCACCCAGTTCGGCCGCCCCATCGGCGGATTCCAGCTCACCCAGGCCAAGCTCGCCGACATGGCCGTCGAACTGCACAAGGGCCAGTTGCTGTCGCTGCACCTCGGCCGGCTCAAGGACAGCGTCGGGCTGCGGCCCGAGCAGGTGAGCTTCGGCAAGCTCAACAACACCCGCGAGGCCATCGAGATCTGCCGCACCGCGCGGACCGTTCTCGGCGGCAACGGCATCTCCCTCGAGTACCCCGTCATCCGGCACATGGTCAACCTCGAGTCCGTGCTCACCTACGAGGGCACCCCCGAGATGCACCAGCTGGTGCTCGGCCAGGCCTTCACCGGCGAAAACGCCTTCCGCTGACAGGAATCCCACCATGAACGCACGATTGATCCACGACTCCGAGCACCTGCAGTTCCGCGAGGTCGTCCGTGACTTCGTCCGGGACAAGATCACCCCGGTGCACGAGGGCTGGGAACGGGCGAGCTGCCTCGACCGCTCCCTGTTCACCGAGGCCGGCAAGCTGGGCCTGCTCGGCTTCCCGGTCCCGGAGGAGTACGGCGGTCCCGGCGTCGACGACTTCCGCTACAACGCCATCCTGATCGAGGAGGTCAACCGGGCGGGCAACGCGGCCGCCGGGATCGCGTTCTCGCTGCAGAACGACGTCGTGCTGCCGTACCTGACCGACATGACCACCGACGAGCAGAAGGCCCGCTGGCTGCCCGGCGCCGTCACCGGCGAGACCGTCCTCGGCATCGCGATGACCGAACCCGGCACCGGCAGCGACCTGACCGGCATCCGCACCTCGGCGGTGCGCGACGGCGACCACTACGTGGTCAACGGTGCCAAGACGTTCATCTCCAACGGGCAGAACGGCGACCTGTTCGTCGTCGCCGTCCGCACCTCCGACGACCCGCACAAGGGCCTGACCCTGCTCGTCGTCGAGGCCGACACCGCCGGCTTCTCCCGCGGGCGCAATCTGGAGAAGATCGGCCTGCACGCACAGGACACCAGCGAGCTGGCCTTCACGGACATGCGGGTCCCGGTCGCGAACCGGCTCGGCGAGGAGGGACAGGGCTTCTACCAGCTCGTGCACAACCTGCCGCAGGAACGGTTGTCGCTCGCGATCGGCGCGGTCGCCGCGGCGGAGGGCGTGTTCGCCGAGACCCTCACCTACGTCCGGGAGCGCAAGGCCTTCGGCAAGCCGGTCTCGAGCTTCCAGAACACCCAGTTCGTGCTGGCCGAACTGGCCACCGAGCTGGACCTGGCCCGCACGTTCCTCGACGACTGCATCGCCGAGCACGTTGCCGGCGAGCTCACCGCCGCCCGCGCGGCGCGGCTGAAGTGGTGGGCCACCGAACTGCAGGTGCGGGTCGCGGACCGGTGCCTGCAGTTGCACGGCGGCTACGGGTACATGCGTGAATACGCGGTGGCCCGCGCGTTCGTCGACGCCCGCATCCAGACCATCTACGGCGGCACCACCGAGATCATGAAGACGATCGTCGCCAAGGATCTCGGGATCTGAGCGGCCGTCCCGAGCGACGAGGAGGACGCCCATGTCGGCCGATCCGAGCGAGCTGCCGATCGACGAGGCCGTGCGCGCGGTCCGTGCGAACTCCCGGCGCAGGCAGATCCTGATCGCTGCCGCGAAGGTGATGCAGCGCACAGGATTCCATCAGATGTCCATGCAGGCGCTGGCCGACGAGGCGAACGTCAGCGTGGGCCTGCTCTACAAGTACTTCGGCAACAAGGAGGAGATCCTCCTCGCCACCATCACCGCCATCCTGGACACGTTCCGGGACCAGCTCGAGCCCGCGATGGCGGCGGTCGGCACGGACCCCGTGGAGCGCCTGGCCGCGGGGATCCGCCGGTTCGTCGAGATCGTCGACGAGAACCTCGACGCCGTGGCCCTGACCTACCGCGAGAGCCGCACCCTCGACCCGGCCGGGCGGGAGAAGCTCAAGCGGCTCGAGATCACCACCTCCGCCCCGCTGCGTGCGGTGCTGACCGAGGGCATCGACGCCGGCATCATGAACCCCGTCGACGTCGACCTGATGGTCTTCGACCTGGTGCTGCTCGCGCACGGCTGGGCGCTCAAGCACTGGCATTTCGGCCGGCTCTACAGCCTCGACGACTACATCCGGCTGCAGACCCGGTTCGTGCTCAACACCGTTCTGCCACAAGAACACCGAACCCGCTACCGACACCTGCTGGAGTAACCGTGAGCGTCGTCACCACCCGCGAAGACCGCGTCGGGATCATCACCCTCGACCGTCCCCCCGCCAACGCCTTCGACGAGGCGCAGGCGGAGGCCCTGGCCGAGGCCGTCACGACGCTGGGTGAGGACCCCGCGGTACGGGCCGTCCTGATCCGCAGTGCCCGGCGGATCTTCTGCGGCGGCGCGGACATCGCGATGATGGAGTCCTGGAGCACGAGGCCCGATCGGGGTGCACGCCTGCGCCGCTTCACCGCACGGCTCCAGGACGTGTTCGCCCGCCTCGAGGCGCTGCCGAAGCCCTCGGTGGCCGCCCTCGCCGGTGCCGCCACGGGAGGGGGCCTCGAGCTGGCCCTCGCGTGCGACTTCCGCGTCGCGGGCGCGTCGGTGAAGCTCGGGCTTCCCGAGGTGGGAATCGGGCTCCTCCCCGGCGCGGGGGGCACGCAACGGCTCACCCGGCTGGCCGGTCCGTCGGTGGCGCACCGGCTCGTTCTCGGCGCCGAACTGGTCACCGGCCGTGAGGCCGAACGGCTCGGAATCGTGCAGTGGGCCACCGACGCCGACGTCGAGACCGAGGCCCGAGCCTTGGCCGATCGACTCGCGCAGCTGCCGCCGGCCGCCTACGCGGCCGCCAAGCGCTGCATCGTCGCAGCTCGGGGCGAGGAGGGGTTCGCCCGAGAGCTCGACGAGATCAGCCGGTTGATCGAGACGCCGGACACCGTCCGCTTGCTGGAAGGATTCGTCGCGCGCGCCCGGTAGCCCGGGGTGCGGACCGGCGCGGGATGTCCGCCGCCCGGGGTTGCGCCGGACGACCCGCCCGGATCACTCGGTACTGTGGATCCGACCCAGCGGCGACGAGGAGCACCACCATGACCACCGACCACGACGCGCTACCCGTGGACGAGGCCGTGCGAGCCGTGCGCACCAGCTCCCGCCGCAAACAGGTGCTCGACGCCGCGGTGACGGTCATGCAGCGGACCGGGTTCCACCAGATGTCGATGCAGGCGCTGGCCGACGAGGCCGGGGTGAGCGTGGGGCTGATCTACAAGTACTTCGGCGGCAAGGAGGACGTCCTCCTCGCGACCATCCTCGCGATCCTCGACGCCTTCCGCGACCAGCTCGAACCGGCCATGGACGCCGTCGGCGACGACCCGGTCGAGCGGCTCGTCGCCGGGATGCGCCGCTACATCGAGATCGTGGACGAGAATCTCCACGCCACGGTGCTCACCTACCGGGAGAGCCGCACCCTCGACGTCGCCGGCCGCGCCCGGATCAAGGAGCTCGAGGTGGAGTCCTCGGCGCCGCTGCGCGCCGCCCTGGACGCGGGGATCGAGGCGGGCGTGATGAACCCGGTCGACGTCGACCTGATGGTCTTCGACATCATGCTGCTGGCGCACGGGTGGGCGCTCAAGCACTGGCACTTCGGTGCGATCTACACGCTCGACGAGTACATCCGCCTCCAGATCCGCTTCGTGCTGAACACGCTCCTCCCGGCCGAGCGCCGCGACGACTACGCGCAGTTGCTCACGTAGCCGACACGGGAAGCAGGTCGCCGCCGAGAGGTAACGACCAGCGCGCCCCGCGCACCGTATCGATCGCGTCGTGGCGGGAGGTCGGCATGATGCCGGGCAGCAGCAGCGTCCACATCTGGTCGATCCGCTCCTCGAGGTCGACGCGTCCGGCGAGGACGTCGGACAGGAGCTGCACCCCCGTGAACGCGGAGATCACGAAGTGCGCCAGCATCGACGGATCGAGGCGGGCATCCAGGTCGCCTTCCTCGACGGCACGACGGCCGAACGCCTCGCATGCCGTGATCCAGTCCAGGTACGGCCCGGCGGGCTTGTCGACGCTGCCGAGTTCGAGGGTGAGGCGGATCCCGGCGCGCACCACGGGATCCTCGATCATCTGCCGGCCGATGCCGTGGCACAGCATCACGATCTGTTCGAGGGTCGACGCCTCGGTGCCGGCGATCGCATCGACGAGCGCGATCGAGCGGCGGTGCTGCTCGGCGACGATGGCGCCGGCGAGGTCGATCTTCGACGCGAAATGGAAGTACACCGCCCCCTTGGACAGTCCCGTGTCGCGGAGAATGTCGGCGAAGCTGGCGCCGTGGAACCCTCGTTCGTCGAACATCGCGGCGGCGGCGCGCACGATCTGCTGCCGGGTCACTGCGGCGCGGGCTTGCTTGGCCACTCACTCACCTTTCTCGCGAGGCGGATTCCGACGCGACACCCCGGCCCGAGGCATCCGACGTACATCCCCTCGACATCCCCCGACCGACACACCGCCGACTCCCCTGGGCGGTCCGCCGGGATCTGCGTGGATCCCGGCGGAAGGCACCAGCCACCTTAACAAGACCGATCGACCGTTCAACGACGGGTGGACGGCAACGGCGTGCCCGCCGCGGTCCGGCTCGGCAACGCGGGCCGGCCGGCGGGACCCGGTCTATCCGGCGCCGAGGGCCTTCTTCGCCGCGTCCTGCGCCTTGTCGACCTGCTCGGCGTACTTTCCGCCGGTCTTGCGGTCCGCGAGGTCACCGGCCTTCTCGATCGCCTCGTCGACCTTGTCGGGGTTCTGCGCCGCGAACTCCTTGCCCTTGTCGACCAGCCCCTTGACCGAATCCATGAAACCCACGTCGCGTCCTTTCGTCCGAATGATCGAGCGGGCCAAGCCTGCCACAGCAGGTCGCGGCCGGACGTGGGGCCGTGGCCGACGCCGCGCTATCGGACGTCGGGTCCGGGAGCCGGGCCGGGTCCGGCGGCCGGGCCCGGTCCGCGACCTTCGGTGCCGAGGGTCTTCTTCACCGCTTCCTGCGCCTTGCCGACGTGCCGGGAGTACTTCCGGGGCCCCTTCGTCCGGGCGAGATCGCCGGCCTTGTCGATGGCGCTATTCACCGTGCCCGGGTTCTTCCGGGCATAGTCCTTGCCCTTGTCGACCAGTCCCTTGACCGAATCCATGAATCGCATCGGGTCCATCCCTCTCTGTGCAATGGTCGCATCGTCACCAGCGTGCCACCGCTGGACGCAGAGCGGGAGATCCCGGTCGGGACCTCCCGCCGGAGACCTGCACTGCTACGGGCTGCGCGGGCCCGGCTGCGCCTGCGGACCGGGATCCGCACCCGGACCGGGCTGTCCCCCGGGACCTGGAGTCGTACCGGGGACGGGATTGTCCGCGGTACCGAGGTGCTTCTTCGCGGCGTCCTGAACCTTGTCCACGTGCTGGGCGTACTTGCCACCCGTCCGGGCATCGGCGGCGTCGCCCGCCTTGTCGACGAACCGGCCGGCCTTGTCGGGGTTCTTCTCCGCGTACGCCCTGCCCTTGCCGACGAGGCCCTTGATCGAATCCTTCAAACCCATCTGCCGCTCCTTCCGTTCGAGGGATCGATGCCTCAGCGTGCCACCGCAGGCCGGTTCCCAAACCTGCCGCGGCCGGCGCAGTGACCTCGCCCCGGCCGCGGCTGGCGCAGTGACCTCGTCCCGGCCGGGGCCGGGGCAGTGACCTCGTCCCCGTCAGTGCACGCCCGGCAACAGGTCCTCACTGGCGGCGAACAGCCGGCGGTGCTCACCGTGGATCCGCCCGGTCACCCACCACGAGACCTCCACGAGGACCACGCCGATCGCCCCGCACGTGAACGCCGTGACCATCCCGCCGACATTCGAGATGTCGAGGGCGAAGAACTCGCGGGTGAAGGGGAAGGCGAACAGGACCAGGTACCCGAGCACCGAACCGGCCAGCAGCACCAGTTTCCACCACACGTACGGCCGCGCCACCACGGCGAGCACCCACAGCGCGATCATGATCAAGGTGATCAGCGCCGCGGTACCGGCCTGCATCTTCTGCGCCTCGGTCTGCTCGGGCCCGGCGTACACCAGGACGTAGCAGACGAACGTGCTGATCCCGATGATCACACCCGACGGGATCGCCAGCCGCATCACCCGCGACACGAAACCGGAGCGGGCCCGCTCGTTGTTGGGGGCGAGCGACAGGATGAACGCGGGAACTCCGATGGTGAACCACGCCGCGATCGTCACGTGCCGCGGCAGGAACGGATACGG
Organism: Rhodococcus sp. 14C212; assembly: GCF_011058195.1. Lineage (NCBI taxonomy): Bacteria > Bacillati > Actinomycetota > Actinomycetes > Mycobacteriales > Nocardiaceae > Rhodococcus > Rhodococcus sp. 14C212. The sequence goes on from NZ_JAALEH010000012.1 coordinate 67,116, forward strand.
CAGCGGCTCGTAGCCGAAGACCTGGGACAACGCGCCTGATAGTCCCACGAGGAACGCCAGCAGCACGGAGTACACGGTCTTGGTGAGGAACAGGTTCGAGACCCGCTCGATGTTGCCGATCACCCGTCGGCCCTCGGCGACGACGTAGGGCAGGGTGGCGAACCTGTTGTCCAGCAACACGATCTGCGCGACCGCACGGGTAGCCGGGCTGCCGGAGCCCATCGCGACTCCGATGTCGGCGTCCTTGAGCGCCAGCACGTCGTTGACCCCGTCGCCGGTCATGGCGACGGTGTGGCCGCGCGACTGCAGGGCTCCGACCATTGCCCGCTTCTGGTCGGGCCGCACGCGACCGAAGGTGGTGGCCGAGTCGAGGGTGTCGGCGAGCCGGTCACGGTCCTCCGGCAGGGTGCGGGCATCGACGGGGTGATCGGCGTGCGGCAGGCCGAGCGACGTCGCGACCGCGCCGACCGACACGGCGTTGTCGCCGGAGATGACCTTGACCTCGACCTGCTGGCTCGCGAAGTACTCGAGGGTGGGCTTGGCGTCGGGCCGGACCCGCTGCTCGAGCACCACGAGGGCCTGGGCGGTGACCGTGCCGGGAGCCTGCGGGTCGTCGACGGGGCGGTCGCACCGGCCGAGCAGCAGCACCCGCAGTCCCTGCGCCCCGAGCGCCTCGGCGCGCCGGGCCGCCGCCGAGCCGGGATCGAGCAGCACGTCCGGGGCGCCGAGCACCCAGTCGCCGTGGTCGCCGTACGACTGGCCGCTCCACTTCTTCGCCGACGAGAACGGGGCGACGGCGGTGGCCTCTCCCCAGCCGGGATCGTCCGGCAGCGCTTCGCGGACGGCGAGGACGCTGGCGTTGGGACGCGGGTCGTCCGCGGCCATCGCCGCGAGGGCGGCACGGACGGCCGTCTCGTCGCTGCCGTCGACGCACACGACGTCCGCCAGGCGCATGCCGTTCTCGGTGAGCGTGCCGGTCTTGTCGGCGCAGACCACGTCGACGCGGGCGAGGCCCTCGATGGCCGGCAGTTCCTGCACGAGGCACTGCCGGTGACCGAGACGGATCACGCCCACCGCGAACGCGATCGACGTCATCAGCACCAGGCCCTCGGGGACCATCGGCACGAGCGCGGCGACCATGCCGCTGAGCGCCGGGCCGAGCGGCTGGCCGCTCGAGAACAGCTGGTTGTAGATGATGAGCAGGCCCGCCGGGATCATCAGGTAGGTGATGAATTTCAGGATCTTGTCGATGCCCGCGCGCAGTTCCGAGTGCACGAGCGTGAACTTGCTGGCCTCCTCGGCGAGCCGGGCCGCGTACGCGTCGCGGCCGACCTTCGTGGCCCGGTAGGCGCCGCTGCCCGCCGCGACGAAACTGCCCGAGAGGACGTGTGCGCCGAGCTCCTTGTGCACAGGATCGGCCTCACCGGTGAGCAGCGACTCGTCGAGTTCGAGCCCCTCGGCCTCGACGACGAACCCGTCGACCACCGCCTGGTCGCCGGGGCCGAGTTCGATGATGTCGTCGAGCACCACCTCGCTCGGCGGGAGCTCGGCCACCACTCCGTCACGGCGGACGAGGGGCTTGGCCTGGCTGACGATCGCGAGCCTGTCGAGGGTCCACTTGGCGCGGATCTCCTGCACGATGCCGACGGCGCTGTTGAGGATGATCAGCAGGCCGAACATGCCGTCGATGATCGAGCCGGTGGCCAGGACGATGGCCAGCAGGACGCCGAGGATCGCGTTGATGCGGGTGAAGACGTTGGCGCGGACGATCTCGCCGACCGACCGCGACGCCCGGTCCGGCACGTCGTTGGTGGCGCCCCGGGCCACGCGTTCGGCGACCTGCTCGGTGGTCAGGCCCAGCTCGATGTGCCGCGCGTCGGTCGGGGGCGCGGCCGCCTGATCGGCGACGGCGGTGGGCTCCTCTGCTGCCATGGGAATCAGGCTAAGCCACCCGCTGCGGTCCGCCGCCGTGCCGTGATGCGCCTCGCGCCGGGCTCAGCTGTCCGGACGGACGAACTCGGGCTGGTCGAGCACGCGCAGCCAGCTGCCGTCGGGCTGGCGGCGGGCCACCTGGGCCCGGGCGCCGGCGCCGTCCTTCGGCGGGGTGGCGGTCAGCGCGAGGTCGCCGCTGATCAGCGTCGGCAGCGACGGCTCGGGTTCGAAGTGGGGGGCGTGTTCCAGCACCTGCTCCCACAAGCGGCGGATGGCCTCGCGTCCGACCGTGCGACCGCCCGGCGGGTAGGCCATCACGGCGTCCTCCTCGTACAGTGCGGCGACCCCCGCCGCGTCGCCGGCGTTGGAGCGCTCGACGAACAGACGGGTGAGATCCTCGGGCTGCCAAGCCTTCTCTGCGTCGGACACGGTGATCCTCTCTACGAACGGGAGCGGGACACCTCCAGCCTCCGGCCGGCCGAGTCAGAAGTCCAACAGATTGTTTCGATCGGAACTAGAATCCGAGGTTATGGAACTGCGGCAGCTGGAGTACTTCGTCGCGGTGGCCGAGGAGGCGAACTTCACCCGGGCCGCCCACCGCGTCCACATCAGCCAGTCCGGGATCAGCGCCCAGGTCCGCCGGCTCGAGCACGACCTCGGCGCCGCCCTGTTCGACCGCTCCACCCGCACCGCCACCCTCACCACGGCCGGGGAGGCGGCACTGCCGCACGCCCGGGCCGCGCTGGCGTCCGCCGCGGCCGTCCGGCAGGCGGTCGAGGAGGTGACGGCACTGGTCCGCGGACGGCTGGTGGTCGGCATGGTCACCGCCTGCACCGTCACCGGGCTGTTCGACGCGCTCGCCGGGTTCCACCGCGCGCACCCGGGGGTCGAGATCATCCTCGTCGAGGACGCCTCCGACCGGCTCGTCGAGCGGGTGCGCTGCGCCACCGTGGACCTCGCCCTCGTCGGCTCCGCCGGCACCCCGCCCCCGGGCCTCGAGGCGCTCACCCTCGTCAGCGAACCGATCGTCGCGGCCGTGCCGCCCGGTCACCCGCTGACCGGACGCGCCCGCCTCACGCTCGCGGACGTGTGCGCCCACCCGGTCGTGTCCATGCCCGCGGGCACCGGGATCCGGACCGTGTTCGACCGGGCGTGCGCCGCCGCCGGCCTGCGCCCCGACATCGCCCTGCAGGCCAGTTCCCCGGACACCGTCGCCGACCTCGCGATCCGGGGACTGGGCGTGGCGATCCTCAGCCGCTCGATGACCGCGCACTTCGAGGGCCGGTTGTGCGGGCTCACCGTGGACGACGCCCCCGCGCCCGCGGTGCTGTCGCTGATCTGGTCCGATACGGACGCTCCGGCTCTGCGCGAACTCGTCCGGCACAGCCGTCGCGCCTTCGCTGTCGCAGGGACCTAGGGCACTTCCCCCGCGGGCGGGCCGCGGCCGAGAATGGGGGACGCGGCCGGTCGACCGGCCGGGGCCACGACGAACAGGGGGCGGACATGAATCTCGAGGAACTGATGGCCAAGGCGCGCGACACGGTCACGGTCAAACGCGTGTACTCGGAGCCCGTCGAAAGAGACGGCCTGACGGTCATCACCGCGGCCGTCGTCTCCGGCGGTGCCGGCGGAGGCGGGGGGTACTCCCCCGACGGGGAGAACGGCGAGGGCGGCGGCTTCGGCGTCGGGGCTCGCCCGGTGGGCGCGTACGTCATCAGCGGCGGCAAGTTGTCGTGGCAGCCCGCGGTGGACGTCAACCGCATGGTGCGCACCGTCGCGAGTGTGGCGATCGCCTTCCTCGTCACGCGGGCACTCGTCGAACGCAAGCGTGCCGCCGCGACGCGCTGACGCCGCTCACAGCGTCGCGAGGACGAACGACAGCAGGAATCCCGCGGCGGTGCTCAAAGCGACCGTGGGACCGCCCTTCTCGTAGGCCTCCGGCATGAGCGTGTCGGCCAGCGACGCCAGCACCGCGCCCGCCGCGAACGCCAACGGCAGCGAGATCGTCTCCGGCGGGGTCACCGCGAGCGGCCCGGCCCCGACGACGACGGCGACCGTCAGCAGCGCGGCGCACGCGACCCACATCCCGAGGATGTACCTCCGGGACCGGCCCTGAGCGCGCATGGAGGCGCTGCCGACGAGCGACTCCGGGAAGTTGGACACGAAGATCGCGACCAGCAGGGCGAGGCCGCCGGTGCCCTCCCCCAGGGACACACCGAGCGCCACGTTCTCGGGCACCCCGTCGAGTGTGACCGCCGCCAGCAGCGCCAGCCCGGCCGCGCCGCTGACCGAGGACGACGACGGCGCGGTTTCCTCCGCGGCCGCGTCGACGTCGAGTTTCTCGCTGCCGTGGTCCTTCTCGCGTCGCCCCTCGGCCACCCGGTCCAGCCACGCACTGAGCACGGTGAACACGATCGCGCCGACCGCGAGCCCGATCGCCGCGCGCCAGATTCCGCCCTTCTCGTACGAATCCTCGAACAATTCGAACGACAGGGCGGTGATGAGCGCGCCGGCGGCGAACGCCAGCATCGCCGCGAGAACGCGTTTGGGGATCTCCACCCATCCGCCCACCAGGGCACCGAGCACCAGCGCGCTCGAGGCGATGATCCCGAAGAGCAGCGATTCGACGATGACCCCGCCCTCCCTCCGACGCTCCCGACGGACGGCCGGATACCCGCTGCGGCGGCCCGGAAACCCCTACCGGCCCGGGGTCGTCACCCGAGCGGGACCCACCACGGATCCTGCGAGCCCGGCCGCAGTGCGTCGACCCGCTGCCCCGGCATCGGCACGGCCGTGGGCACCCCCTCCTCCCGAGCGGCCGGCAGGAGCCGCGCGATCGGCTCCGACCACGCGTGGAACGCCAGGTTGAAGGTGCCCCAGTGCACGGGCACGAGCAGGCCGGGATGGTCGCCGCCCCCGAGATCGATATGGGTGCGCACCGCCTCCTCCGGGTTCATGTGCACGTCGGGCCACCGCGGGTCGTACGCTCCCACCGGCAGCAACGTCAGATCGAACGGGCCGTACCGGTCCCCGATGCCGGCGAACCGGGGCGTGTAGCCGCTGTCGCCGCCGAAGAACGCGGTTCGCGTCGGCCCGGCGATCACCCACGACGACCACAGCGTGATGTTGCGGATCAGGCCGCGGCCGGAGAAGTGCCGCGCCTCGGTGCAGGTGATGGTGAGCGCGCCCACCTCGGTGTGCTGGTCCCAGTCCAGCTCGACGATCCGGTCTTCCGGGATCCGCCACCGGCGCAGGTGCGCGCCCACGCCGAGCGGCACCAGGAACCGGGCCTCGCGCTGCGTGGCCGCGAGCGCCTCCACGGTCTCGCGGTCCAGGTGGTCGTAGTGGTCGTGGGAGATCACGACGGCGTCGATCGGCGGCAGTTCCGCCAGTTCGACCGGCGACGGGTGCAGCCGGGCCGGGCCCACGGCCGGCGACGGCGACACCCGCTCGCTCCACACCGGGTCGGCGAGGATCCGGTGGCCGTCGATCTCGAGGAGGACGCTCGAGTGCCCGTACCAGGTGACCGCCAGTTCCGCGGCCTGCACCGGCGCGAGCTGCGGCGCGAGCGGCACCGCGTCGCGGGGCGTGCCGGAAGACCGTCGGGTGAGCATGTCCTTGACGAGACTGCCGCCGGCCTCGGGCAGCACCGTGCTGCTCGGCTCCGAGTTGTGGAACCGGCCGTTCCGATACCGGGGTGAGCCGGCGGCGTACGGGCGGATGTCCGCCGGGGTCGCGCCGATCGAGCCCGGGACGCCGCGGGCGGCGCGTGCCACCCACAGCAAGCCGGCGCCGGCGAGGGCGGACGAGGCGGTCTGCTTGACGCTCACCCCACCACTGTAGAGGGGCGCGGGCGCGCTCAGCGGCCGCGGAAGACCGGCTCCCGGCGTTCCGTGCGGGCGAGCCGGGCCTCCTGGACGTCCTCGCTGAGCCACGCCGCGGCCAGCGCGGCCGTCTGCTCGGGCGACGGCTCGTCACGGGTGCCGTCGTCGTTGAGGAACAGCTTCATCGCGTGCAGCGACAACGGTGCGAGCTTGGCGATCTCGTGTGCCCAGGCCTGCGCGGCGACGAGGTCACCGATCCGGTTGGCCAGGCCGCGGTCCACGGCCTCGTGGGCGTCGACCGGCTCGGCGGCGAGGAGCACGGCCCGCGACGGACCGCCGCCGAGCAGGGAGACCAGCCGTCGTACCGTCCACCGGTCCACCGAGATACCAAGGCGCGCCGCGGGAATCGCAAAGCGCGCATCCGGCGCGACGACCCGCAGGTCCGCGGCGAGGGCGAGCTGGGTGCCCGCGCCGATGGCGGGGCCGTTGATCGCGGCGATCACCGGCACGGGTGCCTCCTGGATGGCACGCAGCATCTCGCCCAGGCTGTCGAGGAATCCCTCGGCGTACACGTCCCCCGACAGGTCGGCGCCGGCGCAGAAGCTCGAGCCCCGGCCGGTGATCACGACCGCACGCGCACCCCCGTCGAGCGCCTCCTCGAGTCCCTCCCGGACCTGGACGCACAGCTCGGTGTTGAGCGCGTTGCGGCGCTCTTCGCGCCGCAGTTCGAGCGTGACCACGTCGCCGTCGCGGCTGATCCCCATCATGTGTGCTTCACCTTTCGTCGCCGGCACGCATCATCGCACCCGCCGCGCCCGGGCGCGAGGTCGCTCCACGTCAATCCTCGTCCGCGCGCGGCCGGCCGGGCTTGCGGATGCGCCCGGCGTCGCGCGGCATGCGTCCGGCCTCGCTCAGCGCGCGACGGAGCAGGAACTCGATCTGTGCGTTGGTGCTGCGCAACTCGTCGGCGGCCCACCGCGCGAGCGCGTCGTGGACCGCCGGGTCGAGCCGGAGCAGGAGCTTCTTGCGTTCCGCCATGGCGTCGACGCGGCCTCAGGCGTAGAGCGATCCGGTGTTGAGCACCGGTTGCGCGCTCTGGTCACCACACAGGACCACGAGCAGATTGCTTACCATCGCGGCCCTGCGCTCCTCGTCGAGTTCGATGGTGTGCTCCTTCTCGAGCTGTTCGAGGGCGGTTCCGACCATGCCGACCGCGCCCTTGACGATCTGCTCGCGCGCGGCGATGACGGCCCCCGCCTGCTGGCGGCGCAGCATGGCCTGTGCGATCTCGGGCGCGTACGCGAGCCGGTTGATCCGGGATTCGACGACCCGCACGCCGGCGGATCCGACCCGCTCGTCGACTTCCGCGGAGAGCCTCGAGGTGATCTCGTCGGCGTTCTGCCGCAACGACAACATCTCCGGGCCCGCGTCGTACGGGTAGCTGCCGGCGATGTGACGGACGGCCGCCTCGGTCTGCACGGCGACGAACTCCTCGAAGTCGTCGACGTCGAACACGGCCCGGGCGGTGTCCTCGACCTGCCACACGATGACGGCGGAGATCTCGATGGGGTTGCCGTCGGCGTCGTTGACCTTGGCAATCCCCGTCTCGTGGTTGCGGATGCGGGTGGAGACCTTACGCCGGGTGTTGAGCGGGTTCATCCAGCGCAGCCCGTCCTGCCGGAGGGTGCCCGAGTACGAGCTGCCGAGCAACTGCAGCACGCGTGCCTCGTTCGGTTCGACGAGGACCAGACCGGCGAGCGCCACGGTGGCGGGGACGAACAGCACCGCGCCGACCACGACGAGTGCGACGTTGTGGTTCACCGCGCCGAACACGGCGAGCGCCGCCGCCACGACGTCCACGGCGAGCGCAATCGCGAGGACGGACCAGCCGCTGACGGACCTTCCGGGCCGTTCGATGGTTGCGGACATGACGGCGACTCCCTTCCCGGACATTGCAATGCGATATTAAAGTGATATCATATTTCTGGTCGTGCGGGAAGCCCGTGAGCCCGTACCGGCGGTGGTCGCGCGGCGGTCGCACCGGCCCCGATCGTGCCGACGGCACGGTGGCGATCGTGCCGACGGCACGGTGGCGATCGTGCCGACGGCACCGCGGCGACGGGGACGCCGGTGCATCATGGGTGCGGACCCACGGAAGGGAGGGCGGTGATGACGACGGACACACCGGCGACCCCCGTCGACGTCGTGGTGATCGGCGCGGGCCAGGCCGGGCTGTCCACCGCCTACTTCCTGCAGCGGTTCGGCGTCGAACCGGAGTCCGGGTTCGTCGTGCTGGACCGGTCGTTCGGCCCCGGCGGCGCGTGGCAGGAGCGGTGGCCGTCGTTGACGCTGAGCACCGTCAACGGAGTACACGACCTGCCGGGGTGGCCGTTCTCCGAAGCGGTCGACACCACCGCCGGGCAGGTGCCGGCGGCCGCCGCGGTTCCCGAGTACTACCGCGCCTACGAGGCGCGCTTCCACCTGCCGGTGTCCCGTCCCGTCCAGGTCGGCGTGGTGTGCAACCGCGGCGAGCGACTGCGGGTGGAGACCGACCGCGGCGTGTATTCCGCCCGCGGGCTGGTAAACGCCACCGGCACGTGGGAACACCCCTTCGTGCCCTGGTACCCGGGCGCCACCCGCTTCCGCGGACGCCAGCTGCACACCCGGGACTACCGCAGCGCCGACGAGTTCACCGGCCGCCACGTCCTCGTCGTCGGCGGCGGCATCTCGGCGGTGCAGCTGCTCGACGAGATCTCCCGCGTCACCGACACCACCTGGGTGACCCGCCGCGAACCCGCCTGGCGCGACGAGGATTTCACCCCGGAACTCGGCCGGGCCGCCGTCGCGGTGGTCGAGGACCGGGTGCGGCGGGGCCTGCCCCCCGGGTCGGTGGTGTCGGTGACCGGGCTGCCGGTCACGCCCGCGATCCGCGCGGCCCGCGAACGCGGCGCGCTCGACCGCCTCCCGATGTTCGACGAGATCACCGAGACCGGCGTCCGGTGGTCCGACGGCACCACACTCGATGTCGATGTCATCCTGTGGTGCACCGGTTTCCGCAGTTCCCTCGACCATCTCGCGCCGCTCGGCCTGCGCAATCCCGGCGGCGGCATCACCATGACGGGCAAGCTGGCAACGCAGGTCGCCGCGGACCCGCGGATCCACCTCGTCGGGTACGGGCCGTCGGCGTCGACCATCGGCGCGAACCGCGCCGGTCGCGCAGCCGCCCGCGAACTCGTCGACCATCTCGCAGCCACCGCGCCGGGGCCGTGATCCGCCGCATCGGCGCCGTCCTGGCGATGGTGGCCGCCGGACTGGTGCTCACCGCGCCGGCGACGGTCGAGATCGCCGTGCTGCCGCCGCCACCCCCCGCACCCGCCGCACCCCTGGTGCCGCCCACCACGGAGGAGGTGTCGGCGCGGATCACGCCGGCCGTCGTCACCCTCACCGCAAACCGCGGCTGGCGCGGCATCTCGGGCACCGGCATCGTCCTCACCGCCGACGGCACGGTGCTCACCAACCACCACGTTGTCACCGGCGCCACCGACATCAGCGCGGTCAGTCCCCACACGGGTGCGAGCTACGACGTCGCGGTGCTCGGCTACGACACCACCCTCGACATCGCCGTACTGCAACTCGGCTCCGCCGCCGGCCTCCCGGTCGCGGCCGTCACCGAGAACCCCCTTCCGCAACCGGGAGCGCCGGTGGTCGCCTTCGGCAACGCGGACGGCGGCGGGGTCGTCGTGCTGGCGCCCGGCACGGTCGTCGCCGTCGACAAGACGGTGTCGGTGCGCGATTCGATGGATGGATCCCTGCGCCGGCTCAGCGGAATGCTGCAGGTCGACGCGGCGATCCGGCCCGGGGACTCCGGTGGTCCGCTCGTCGACGCGTTCGGCACCGTCGTGGGGGTGAACACCGCCGGTGCCCTGGAACCGGATCCGGCCGTCGTCCCCGACCCGCCCGAGGCGTACGCGGTGCCCATCGGGATCGCCCTCGACGTGGTGGACCAGGTCCGTACCGGCACGAGCGCCGGGACGGTGCACGTCGGCCCGACCCCGCTGCTCGGCGTGAGCGTCACCACCGACCGGACCGGCAACGAGGAAACGGGCGCCGAAGTGCTGTGGGTCGGCTACGGCACCCCGGCCGCCGGCACCGACCTCGAGATCGGCGACGTCATCGTCGCGTTCGACCGCCGCCCGGTCTCGTCCACGACGGACCTCGAGGAAATGCTGATGGCGCGGCGGCCGGGCGACAGCGTGGAGATCGGCTGGCTCGACGCCGCCGGGCAGCGACGCACCGCCACGCTCACGCTCGACGTCGGCCCGCCGCGCTGACCGGCGGCCGGCGCGGGGCTCGCGCCGGTGTGTGGCCGAATGTGACATGCGTTCGATCGAATCGAAGCAATGTGACATCCGGCCGGGACCGGCCGTCGGCGCGGGCGGTCAGGCGAACCGGTGCGTGGTCTGCCCGAACGGCCCCTTGGCGAAGACGAGCACCTTGAGCGGCTCGACGCGGAAGACCCAGCCCGGGTCGTCCACCGGCCCGACGGCGTCGCCGTGGACCTCGAACCGCCACTGCTGGCCGTACTTGACGTAGTACGCCTCGGCGACGTCGCGCAGCGCGTCGCCGTCGGTGACGCGGCGCGCCCGCCCCTCGACCACGACGTCCGTGCCGGCCGCCCACGTCGCCACGCCCGTGGTGACGGCCACCGCATCGTTGTGCCGGAGGTTGTGGGTCTTCTGCTCGCCCGGGCCCGTGCAGAAGACGAATCCGCCCGCGTGCCACAGTCCGATCAGCGGCGTCACATGCGGTACGCCGTCGCGCCGGACCGTGCTGAGCCAGTACAGCTGCGCGGACTCGAGAAGCTCCTCCGTGTCGGTCCACGGCAGCGGCGGCTCCCCGTCGTCCCCGAAGCGGGCATCGACGGTGGTGCTGACAGGTGTGCTCACGACGACTCCTCTCCCGGCTCCGGCCGGAGCCCGTATCGATACGGACCGGTCGGACCGGGAGAACTCATCGCCCGCGTGGGCCGAATGTCACACTGCGTCGATCAGATCGAACGCGTGTCACATTCGGCCACCGTCCCGCCCCCGCGGATCAGGAGAACGTGGCGGGATCGCCGCCGATGCGGCCGCCGTCGTCGTGCAGCCCGCGGATCCGGTCGAGGTCGTCCGCGGTCAGCTCGAAACCGAAGACGTCGAAGTTGCTCGCGATGCGCTGGGGCGTGACGGACTTCGGGATGACGATGTTGCCGAGTTGGATGTGCCAGCGCAGGATCACCTGCGCGACCGTGCGGCCGTGCGCCTGTGCGATCGCCGTCAGCGTGGGATCCTCGAGCACGGTGCCCTGGCCGAGGGGGCTCCAGGCCTCGGTGGCGATGCCCTTGCCGGTGTGATATGCCCGCAGCTCGGCCTGGTTGAACCGCGGATGCAGCTCGATCTGGTTGACGGCCGGGACCTCGCCGACGGCGTCGATCAGCCGGTCGAGATCCTCGATCCGGAAGTTGGAGACGCCGATCGAGCGGGCCCGGCCCTCCGCCTTGATCTTCTGGAAGGCGCGGAAGGTGTCGATGTAGCGGTCCTGGCCCGGCGCCGGCCAGTGGATCAGATACAGGTCGACGTAGTCGAGACCGAGCCTGCCCAGGCTCGTGTCGAAGGCGCGCAGCGTCGAGTCGTAGCCCTGGTCGCTGTTCCACAGCTTGGTGGTGACGAACAGCTCGTCGCGGGGCACGCCCGAGTCGCGCAGCGCGCGGCCGGTGCCCGCCTCGTTGCCGTAGATGGTGGCGGTGTCGATGCTGCGGTAGCCCACTCGCAGCGCCTCGGTCACCGCGTCGTAGCTCTGCTCGTCCTCGACCTGCCACAGGCCGAAGCCGAGCTGCGGAATGGTGTTGCCGTCGTTGAGGGTGATCGTGGGAACGGTCATGATCGACGCAACCGGATCCGGCCGCCCGGTGTTCCCCGCATCCCACCATCCGGAAACCCCGCGGCGGGCGTGGGGATAATCGAGAGGTGACTGCAACACTGCGCATCAGCGGCCTGTCCGCCTCCCGGGGCGAGCGCACCCTGTTCACCGACCTGAGCCTGACCGTCGCGCCCGGCGACGTGATCGGCCTGGTGGGCGCCAACGGCGCAGGAAAGTCCACCCTGCTCACGACGCTCGCCGGGGTCGGCACCGCCGATGTCACCGGCACGGTCGTCCTCAGCCCGCCCGACGCCACCGTCGGGTATCTCGCCCAGGAACCCGAGCGCGTCCCGGGCGAGACGATCCTCGGCTTCCTCGGCCGACGGACCGGTGTCACCGACGCCGAGCACGCGATGAACGCCGCGGCCGAGGCGCTGGGGACCGCCGACGTCGACGACTACACTCCCGCCCTGGAACGGTGGCTCGCGCTCGGCGGCGCGGATCTCGCCGAACGCGCCGAGAAGGTCGTCGCCGACCTGGGCCTCGAGGTCGGGCTGGACGCACCCATGACGGGGCTCTCCGGGGGACAGGCGGCGCGGGCCGGGCTGGCGGCCCTGCTGCTGTCGCGGTACGACGTGCTGCTGCTCGACGAACCCACGAACGACCTCGATCTGGCCGGGCTCGATCAGCTCGAGCAATTCGTCGCCGAGACCCGCACCGCACTGATGGTGATCAGCCACGACCGCGAGTTCCTGGCCCGCACGGTCACCGGGATCGTCGAACTGGATCTGACGCAGCAACAGATCGCGGTGTACGACGGCGGCTACGAGGCGTACCTCGTCGAGCGCGAGGTGGCCCGGCGGCACGCCCGCGAGACGTTCGAGGAGTACGCGGACACCAAGCAGGAGCTCGAGGATCGCGCCCGGATGCAGCGCAACTGGCTCGAGCACGGGGTCCGCAACGCCCGCCGCAAGTCCAAGGACAACGACAAGCTCGGCAAGAAGTTCCGCGCCGAGGCCACCGAGAAGCAGGCGGCGAAGGCGCGGCAGACGCAACGCCGCATCGAGCGGCTCGACGTCGTCGAGGAGCCGCGCAAGGAGTGGGAGCTGCGCATGTCGATCGCGGCGGCGCCGCGCAGCGGTGCGGTGGTGGCCACCCTGAACGGCGTACGCGTCGACCGCGGCGACTTCGTGCTCGGCCCCGTCACCACGCAGGTGCAGTGGGGCGACCGGATCGTCGTCACGGGCCCGAACGGCGCCGGGAAGACAACGCTGCTGCGCATGCTGCTGGGCCGGATCCGGCCCGACACCGGCACCGCTGCCCTCGGATCGGGCGTCCGGATCGGCGAGATCGACCAGGCACGTGCGCTGTTCGAGGGCGACGAGCCGCTCGTGGACGCGTTCGCCGCGCAGGTGCCCGACTGGCCGGACGCCGAGGTGCGGACGCTGCTCGCCAAGTTCGGGCTCAGGGGCCACCACGTGCTGCGGCCCGCGTCGTCGCTGTCCCCGGGCGAACGGACCCGGGCCGGACTGGCGCTGCTGCAGGCCCGGGGGGTGAACCTGCTGGTGCTCGACGAACCGACGAACCACCTGGACCTGCCCGCGATCGAGCAGCTCGAGCAGGCCGTCGACAGCTTCGAGGGCACGCTGCTGCTGGTCACCCACGATCGCCGGATGCTCGCCAACACCCGCTCGACCCGCCGGTGGCACCTCGACGGGGGGCGGCTGACGGAGGAGCCGGCATGACGGCCGGCAGTGTCCGGGTGGACAGCTGGACCTGGGCGGTGCGCCTGTTCAAGACGCGGTCCGCCGCCGCGTCCGCGTGCCGCGGCGGGCACGTGCGGGTCAACAACGTCCCCGCGAAACCGTCGCAGCCCGTGAAGGTCGGCGACGAGGTGCGGGTGCGCGTCGCCGGGGCGGAGCGGATCGTGCGGGTGACGCAGCTGATGGCCAAACGGGTGGGGGCGCCGATCGCCGCCCAGGCGTACGAGGACCACAGTCCCCCTCCCCCACCCAAGGAGATCCTCGCCTCGATCCCCCGCCGCGACCGCGGCACGGGCCGGCCCACCAAGCGGGACCGGCGCGAGCTCGACCGGCTCCGCGGGCTGCCCGAGTAGTCTCACCCGTTTCGGACATCGACAAACGTACCGATCGTTGATGTCCGTTTCGCATGCGATCCGGTGACCACTTGACGAACCATTGTGTTTTTACAACAATTCGTTGCATGAGCCCGGTACGTCGGGGGGAAACCCTGCCGATCCACAACCGCATCCGCGTCCTGCGCGCGGAGCGCGGGATGAGCCGCGCGCAGCTCGCGCAGCTCGTCGAGGTCAATCCCCAGACCGTCGGCGCCCTCGAACGCGGCGACCACTACCCGAGCCTCGACCTCGCCTTCCGCATCTGCGACGTCTTCGGCCTCCCGGTCGAGGCCGTGTTCTCCCGCACCGAGTTCGGGCCGCTGTCCACCGAGGTGTACCGAATCCGCACCGCAACCGAAGGACGTGACGCACAGTGACCGAGATGCCCGTCCACGATGCCACTCTCCTCGAACGGTACGAGGCCTTCCGCACCCGGCGCTTCCTGAGGAACGAGGAGAAGTTCCGGAACATGTTGCCGCGCTGGCGCACTCGACGACGCCGTCGCATCCTCGTCGTGGCCCTCGCCGCCACGTTCGTTCTCATGTTCACCGTGGGCGTGCTGTGCCACTTCTTCGAACGGGGACCACTGCTATGGCTGCCGGCGTGCCTGGTGTTCTTCCCCCTGTGGATCTCGCTGCAGATCGTCTCCGGCAGGCAGGGCGACGCCCCGCGCGCGGCACTCGACGAACGAGAGATCCAGGAACGCAACAGCGCTCGCTCGATCGCCCTGACCGTGACCCAGTCGCTGGTGATGATTCCGGTGCTCTATCTCGTCGTCGGCAGCGTACAGACCGACGGCATGCATCCCAGGATGGCCTATGCGGGCGGGCTCATGACGCTGACCGCGACGCTGATCGGCGGGTGCCTGCCCGCGATGATCCTCGCCTGGAACAGTCCCGATCCCGACGAAACCGACTGACGCAGAGAACGACCCGAGGAAGACGGAGGAAACGTGACGCTCACGATCAACGGTGTCTCGAAACGATACGGTGACGTCGTCGCGCTCGACGACGTCACCTTCGACGTGCGGCCCGGTGAGCTGTTCGGCTTCGTCGGCAGCAACGGCGCCGGGAAGACCACCACCATGCGGATCGTCCTCGGCGTGCTCGCCGCCGACTCCGGCGAGGTCCGGCTCGACGGCCGGCCCGTCGACCTCCAGGTGCGCCGCACCATCGGGTACATGCCGGAGGAACGGGGGCTGTACCCCAAGATGGCGGTCGGCGCGCAGCTGTCGTATCTCGCTCGGCTGCACGGGCTCTCCCGTTCCGAGGCCGATGCCGCCGTCGCCCGCTGGACGAGCCGGCTGGGCATCGCCGAGCGCGTGGACGACGCCGTCGATGCCCTCTCCCTCGGCAACCAGCAGCGGGTCCAGCTCGCGGCCGCCCTGGTACACGACCCGAGGGTGCTGGTCCTCGACGAGCCGTTCTCGGGCCTGGACCCCGTCGCCGTCGACGTCATGAGCGACGTGCTGATGGAGAAGGCCGAAACCGGTGTCCCGGTGATCTTCTCGAGTCACCAGCTCGACCTCGTGCAGCGGCTCTGCCACCGCGTCGGGATCATTTCCAAGGGAACGATGCGCGCCGTCGGAACCGTCGACGAACTGCGCGGCCACGGTGAGGCCCGGCTCGAGGTGTACGCCCCACAGGCCCCTGAGGGCTGGGCCGCCGGGCTGCCCGGCGTCACCACCGTCGCGCACGGCGGCGGGCGCACCGTCCTCGTCCTCGGCAACGGCGCCGACGACCAGCAGATCCTCCGGGCCGCCCTCGCCACCGGCCCGGTCCACGAGTTCTCCGTTCGTCGGCCGACGTTGACCGACCTGTTCCGAGAGGTGGTCGCCGCGTGAGCACCCCGCTGAGCCCCGCCCGCGCCGTCGCGCTGGTGGCCCGCCGTGAGTTCCTCACCCAGATCCGCAAGAAGAGCTTCCTGATCAGCAACGCGATCATCCTGCTCGCGATCGTCGGCGGCATCGTCGCCGTGTCGCTGTTCTCCGGCGACGACGAACCCGCCACCGTCGGCATCGTCGGCGACCCGGCCCTCGGCGCCACCGTCACCGCCGTCGGAGAAGCCACGGGCAGCCCGGTCGACGTCACGGAGATCCCGGACGCCGGCACCGGCCGCGACCGGGTACGCGACGGCGAACTGGACGTCGCGCTGGTCCCGGGCCCGGCGGGTTCCGTCACCGCCGTCGCCGAATCGGAGATCGATCCGGCCCTGCGCGCGACGATCGACACGGCCGTCGCGCAGCAGGCGCAGGTCGACGCCCTCACCGCGCGCGGCGTCGACCCGTCCGCGCTGGCGGCGGACACCGCCCGCGCCACCGTGACCGTCGAGGCTCTCGACCCGCCGGACCCGGAGCAGGCGCAGCGCACCACCCTGTCGATCGCGGCGGTCGTGCTGCTCTACATGCAGATCATGATGTTCGGGATGTACGTGGCGATGGGCGTGGTCGAGGAGAAGTCGTCGCGCGTGGTGGAGCTGCTGCTGTCGACGCTGCGCCCGCTGCAGTTGCTGTGGGGCAAGATCCTCGGCATCGGCGCGGTGGGCCTGCTGCAGCTCACCGCGTACGGGGTGGCCGGGGTGGGGGCCGGTCTCGCCACCGGCACACTCACCGTCGCCGGCACGGCCCTGGGCACGCTCGCCGGCACACTCGGCTGGTTCGTCCTCGGGTTCGCGTTCTTCGCGGTTCTCTACGCCGCGGCCGGCTCGATGGTGTCGCGCCAGGAGGACGTGAACGCCACCGCGTCCCCGCTGATGGTGCTCATCGTCGCGATGTTCTTCGCGGCCTTCTCGTCCGTGGACGACCCCGAGTCGACGTGGAGCACCGTGCTGAGCTGGATCCCGCCGTTCTCGGCGATCCTGATGCCGCTGCGCATCGCCTCCGGCGTGGCAACCCCGCTGCAGATCGTCGGCACGATCGTGCTGATGCTGCTCGTGACCGGCGCCCTGAGCGTGGTCGGGGCGCGGATCTACCGCCGGTCCATCCTGCGCATCGGCCGCGTCGTCACCTGGAAGGAGGCGATCGGCCGGTAGGCGCCGGTGCGTCCTTCGGGAGTCCGGAGGCGCCCGAAGGACACACGGCTAGGGTCGTGCCATGGCCCTCAGGATCTCGGCGCAGGAGTTCATCGACAGCGTGCTCGACGCGGGCAGCTTCCACTCCTGGGACACCGCCCCCGTCGACGTGCACCCCGACGAGCAGTACCGCGCCGAGCTCGAGGCCGCGGCGGCGAAGTCCGGCGTCGACGAATCCGTGATCACCGGCGTCGGAACCGTGCACGGCCGGCGCGTCGCGGTGATCGCCTGCGAGTTCGCCTTTCTCGCCGGGTCGATCGGGGTGGCGGCGGCCGAGCGCATCGTCCTCGCCGTGGAACGCGCCACGCGGGAGAAGCTGCCGCTGCTGGCCTCCCCCACGTCCGGCGGCACCCGGATGCAGGAGGGCACCCTCGCGTTCGTGCAGATGGTCAAGATCGCGGCGGCCGTCACCGCCCACAAGGCCGCGCACCTCGGCTATCTGGTGTACCTGCGCAACCCCACCACCGGCGGGGTGTTCGCGTCGTGGGGTTCGCTCGGGCACGTCACCGCCGCCGAACCCGGCGCCCTCGTCGGCTTTCTCGGCCCCCGCGTCTACCAGGCGCTCTACCACGAGGCCTTCCCGGAGGGCGTGCAGACCGCCGAGAACCTGTCCCAGAAGGGCGTGATCGACGGGGTGGTGCCGCTCGCCGGGGTCCGCCAGCTCGTGCACCGGATGCTCCGCGTGCTCACCGAGCCGACGGTCATCGATGCGTCCGCAGGCCCCGCGGTCACCTCCGCCGACGACGTGCCCGACGTGCCGGCGTGGCAGTCGGTGATGCTCTCGCGCCGGCGGGAGCGTCCCGGCATCCGGCAGTTGCTGCGGCATGCCGCGGCCGCGCAGGTCCCGTTGTCCGGCACCGGGCAGGGCGAGTCCGACCGCACCGTGCTGGTCTCGCTCGCCCGGTTCCGCGGCGCGTCGTGCGTGCTGTTCGGTCAGGACCGCAGCGGGCAGTCCGCAGCGCGGACGATGGGTCCGGGCGCGCTGCGCGAGGCGCGGCGCGCGATGCGGCTGGCCGACGAGCTCCGCCTTCCCCTCGTGCTGGTGATCGACACACTCGGCGCCTCGCTGTCCAAGGAGGCCGAGGAACGCGGACTCGCGCCGGAGATCGCCCGCTGCCTGGCCGACCTCGTGACCCTGCCGACGCCCACGGTGTCGGTGCTCCTCGGGCAGGGCACCGGCGGTGGCGCGCTGGCGCTGCTGCCCGCCGACCGGGTGCTGTGCGCCCAGAACGGCTGGCTCGCCCCGCTGCCGCCCGAGGGGGCCAGCGCGATCGTGCACCGCGACACCACACACGCCCCGCAGATGGCGGCGGCGCAGGGCATCCGCTCCCGCGACCTGCTGCGCGACGGCGTCGTCGACGGTGTGATCCCCGAGTTCCCCGATGCCGCGGAGGAGCCCACCGAGTTCGCCAAGCGTGTCGGGGCCGCCGTCGCCCGCGAACTCGGCGTACTCGTCGGCCAGGACCCGACGCTGCGCTACCGGCGGCGGCTCGAGCGCTACCGGAAGCTGGGGCTGCCCCGGTAGCCGCGTGCCCGCTCACCGACGCCGAGGCGCCGCCCGGCGCACCGGCCGAACGGGCAGTGCCCCACCTCGGGGACTCTCGAATAGGGTGGTCAGCGTCACAGGCTGTGGTCAGAGAGGATGCGAATCGATGAGCTCGTACGCGGAGGCCTTCCGGCAGAGCGTGGAGGACCCCGAGGGGTTCTGGCTCGAGGCGGCCCGCGCCGTGGACTGGGTGAACGCGCCGACGCGCGCCCTCGACGGCTCGCAGGCCCCGTCGTTCCGCTGGTTCCCCGACGGCACGCTCAACACCAGCTTCAACGCCCTCGACCGGCACGTGCAGGCCGGGCACGGCGACCGGCCCGCCCTGATCTGGGATTCGGCGATGGTCCCCGCCAAGCGCACCTACACCTACGCCGAGCTGCTGGGCGAGGTCGCGGCGTTCGCCGGGGTGCTGCGCGATCAGGGCGTCGTCGCCGGCGACCGCGTCGTGATCTACATGCCGATGATCCCGGAGGCCGCGATCGCGATGCTCGCGTGCGCCCGCATCGGCGCCGTGCACTCGGTGGTGTTCGGCGGTTTCGCCGCCAAGGAGCTCGCCACCCGCATCGACGATGCCCGGCCGGTGCTGCTCGTCACCGCCTCCGGCGGCCTCGAGCCGGGCCGCACCGTCGAGTACCTGCCCATGGTCGAGCAGGCACTGTCGCTGTCACAGACCCCGCCGCACACCGTGATCGTCAAGAACCGGGAGATGATCCCGGGCTCGGCCGCCGACTACAAGGCCTCCGTCGCCACGTGGTTCGACTGGGACGAGCTCACCGCCGACGCGGACCCGGCCGAGCCGGTGACCGTCGCGGCCACCGACCCGCTGTACATCCTCTACACGTCCGGCACCACGGGGAAGCCGAAGGGCGTGGTGCGCGACAACGGCGGGCACGCGGTGGCGCTGACCTGGTCGATGCGCAACATCTACGACATCTCCCCCGGCGACGTGTGGTGGACCGCGTCCGACGTGGGCTGGGTCGTCGGCCACTCCTACATCGTCTACGGCCCGCTGCTGATCGGCGCGACCACCGTCATGTACGAGGGCAAGCCGGTGGGCACGCCGGATGCCGGCGCGTTCTGGCGGATCATCAACGAGAACCACGTCGTCGCGCTGTTCACCGCGCCCACCGCGATCCGCGCCGTCCGCAAGGCCGACCCCGAGGCGAAGGAGCTGCAGAACTACGACATCTACTCCCTCCGTACGCTTTTCGCCGCGGGCGAGCGGCTCGACCCGGACACCTACGAGTGGGCGACGAAGGTGCTCGACCGGCCCGTCGTCGACCACTGGTGGCAGACCGAGACCGGCTGGGCGATCGCCGCGAACCTGCGCGGCCTCGAACCCCTGCCGCTCAAGGCGGGCTCGCCCACCGTGCCGGTACCGGGCTACCGCGTCGACATCGTCGATGCCGAGGGCAAGCCGGTCGAAGCCGGCACCGAGGGCAACATCGTGATCGCCCTGCCGCTGCCCCCGGGCACCCTGACCGGGCTGTGGCAGGACGAGGACCGCTACCGGCGGTCGTACCTGGAGACCTTCCCGGGCTACTACCTCACCGGCGATTCCGGCTACGTCGACGAGGACGGCTACGTGTTCGTCCTCGGCCGGTCGGACGACGTCATCAATGTTGCCGGCCATCGGCTTTCGACCGGAAGCATGGAGGCCGTGGTGGCGTCGCACCCGGCCGTCGCCGAGTGCGCGGTCGTCGGCATCCGCGACGAGCTCAAGGGCCAGCGGCCCTCCGGTTACGTGGTGCTCAAGTCCGGCGTCGAGATCGACCCGGAGACGCTGCGGCAGGAACTCGTGGCGATGGTGCGCGAGCAGATCGGCGCGGTCGCCACGTTCCGCGACGTGACCGTGGTGCAGGCGCTGCCGAAGACCCGCTCCGGCAAGATCCTCCGCAAGACGATGCGGCAGATCGCCGACCACGAGCAGTACACGGTGCCGTCGACGATCGAGGACCCGTCGGTGCTCGAGGCGCTCGAGCAGCAGCTCCGCGGGTAGCTCGCCACTCGGAACGTCGAGAGGGAGGTTGTTGCGGAGCCCTTTCGGGCGATGCCGCAACAACCTCCCTCTCGACGCGAAGACCTCCCGCTCAGTGCTTGCGGCGGCGGCGCACCACCTTGCGCTTGCCGTTGCGCTTGCCGCGACGGCGCGCCACCCGGCCCACGACGAGGGCCGCGACGATGCCTCCGACGACGGCGGCTACGATCTGGGGACGTTCCTGCGCTTTCACCTGGACTTCGTGCACCCTCTCCTGGGCGGCCGACTTCGCGCGGGCCGGGACGTCGACCTTGTGGGCGAGGGCCTCCACCGTCTCGGCGAGTTCGGCGCGTTGCTGCTCGACGCTGGGCACCGCGTCGGCGGCCTCGGTGTTGCGTGCGGGGTCGGGACCGGTCATCGCACATGCTCCTTCACGGTGTTCACGTCCTTGCGGATACTCTCCGCCGTCTCGCTGGGCACCGGTGGGGCCGAGTTCTTGGCCCGCGACGCGCCGACGGCGGCCAGGGTGCCGCCGACCGCCAGGACGATCAACGAGACGATCAACGCGGCCAGCCACGGAGAGAGCACGGTGGCGAGCCCCAGGATCGCGGTCGCGATGAGGGCGCCGACGCCGAGGTAGATCAACATCAGCCCGGCACCGGCGACACCGACGCCCACGCCGACCCGGGTGCCCTTGGCCTTCACCTCGTCGAGGGCGTGGGTGACCTCGGTGCGCACGAGGGTCGGCACCTGAATGCTGAGCCGCTCGATCAGTTGCGCGGTGGACAGTTCGCTCGGGTCCGTGGCACTGTGCGTGCCGCCGGGGGACGCGGTCATCGTCGAGTCCTTTCGGTGTCGTACGCCGTCTCGGCTTGGTCTGTCGCCCTCCGCATCGTCGTCGGTGCCCTCGCGGGCCGACGCGGTGTGCGCGAGGCGGAGTTCTCGGCCGCGGTCGATGTCCTCTTGCCGCTTCTCCTCGTTCTTCTCGATGTTGCGGGTGTCGCGCGGCGGCAGCTGCAGCGTCTCCTCTGCCTCGATGCCGGCCTGCAGCTGGCGTCCACGCTCGAGCTCGGCGTCGAACTCCGCGCCGAACAGCAGCGCGAGGTTGGTGATCCACAACCACAGGAGGAAGACGATCGCGCCGGCGAGGGAGCCGTAGGTCTTGTTGTAGCTGCCGAAGTTGGAGACGTAGAAGGCGAACGCGAGGGACGCCACGATCCACGTGACGATCGCGATGGTCGCGCCCAGGCTGATCCAGCGGAACTTGGGCTGCGACACGTTCGGCGTCGCGTAGTACAGCACCGCGATTATCATGATCACGAGCAGCAGGATGACCGGCCACTTCGCGATGTTCCAGATCGTCACCGCAGTCTCGCCGAGCCCGATCACGTCTCCCACGGCCCTGGCGATGGGACCGCTGACGACGAGCATGAGCGCCGTCGCGCCCATCGCGATCAGTGCGAGAGCGGTGATGAGGAGCATCCAGGGCCGCAGCTTCCAGATCGGCCGCCCCTCCTCGATCTCGTAGATGCGGTTCATGGCCCGGCCGAACGCACCGACGTAGCCGGAGGCCGACCACAGGGCGCCGGCGATACCGAGGATCAGAGCCAGGCCCGCGGTCGGTGCCTGCACCAGCTGTTCGACGGGGCCGCGCAACGTGTTCACCGCGTCGGTCGGCCCGAGGTCCTCGACCAGCTGCAGCACCGTGTCCACCGTCGTCCCACCCTGGCCGAACACGCCGAGGAGCGACACGACCACGAGGAGGGCGGGGAACAGCGACAGGACGGCATAGTAGGTCAGGCCGGCGGCGAGGTCGGTGCACTCGTCGTCACTGAACTCACGAGCCGTCTTGCGCAGAACGAACTTCCACGACGGTTTCGTCAGGTCGGTCGGCGAGTCGGGTTTGCGAGAATCCTCCGGTCGCGGGAAGTCCTCCGCCACGTCGGGGTCGCCGTGTTTGGCCGTCATGGTGCCGCGATTACCCGTACCCGGTGCGGACCAAACGCCGCAACCGGCCGGAACGGGCTGCCGAGCGCACCGACCGGGCGTAGGAATGGGGCATGACGACCGCACACGAGGTGTTCCGCTCGATCGTCGGCCGCCTGGATCAACCGGTGTTCGTCGTCACCACCCGGGTCCTCGAGGAGCGCACCGGGTGCCTGGTGGGGTTCGCCACCCAGGTCAGCATCGACCCACCCCGGTTCCTGGTGGGGCTGTCCATCTCGAACCGCACCTTCCGGGTGGCCGCCGCCGCCGAGCATCTCGTCGTCCACGTGCTGGGACGGGACCAGCTCCCCCTGGCGCGCCTGTTCGGCGGCGAGACGGGCGACGAGGTGGACAAGTTCTCGCGGTGCGCATGGCACGACGGCCCGCACGGGCTGCCCGTCCTCGACGGCGTCCCGGCGTGGTTCAGCGGACGCGTCGTCGGGCGGGCCGCGCTGGGCGACCACGTCGGATTCCTGCTCGACCCGGACGGCGGAGAGTGTCACGGCGAACTGAACGACGTGATCCGGCACGGCGACGTCCGCGATCTCGACGCCGGGCACGCGCCCTGACGCCGCGCGGCCGCATCGCGAATTCCCGACCGCGGCTCGGTCGCCACAGCAGACGTGACGGCTGTCGGGCCGCTCTATCGACGCACGTGACGCATCGGTTCACCGGCGGCGCGGGCAGCACCGACGGGATGGGCGAGCCTGGCCGCAAGCGTCGCCACTGCCAGATCAGCGGGCAAGCCGCAGAGAACTTCAACCCGGCCAGAGCACCGCGGTCGACGTGCGGCTCACGCACCGTCATCGCCGCGACCGCCTCCCACCGTCCGGACTCGCCGTCCGCCAGCATGGCGACGGTCCGGTCGGGATCGACGACGTCGGCGAAGCTCGCCCGCAGCCCGGCGAGAGCCTCCGTGCCGCGACGTGTGAGCCGCACACCCTCCGGGTCGTCACCGAGCAGCACCGCCCGTATGCCGCGTGTGATCTCGAACGACAGACCGCCGCCGAGACCCGACCATTTCGCTCGTCCACCGGACTCGACGGGGTCCACGAAACAGCGCCGGTGCTGCCAGTCGATGTGGGTGACCTTCCACGACCGTCCGGCTAGCAGCAGCACGCGGTCCGTCGATTCCTCGGCCAGCACGTCCGTACCGACGGTGCCCACCTCGTTGCGGCCGGCGAGGACGGTGAACTCCGGTGGGGCGCTGAACACGGCGGTCAGATCAGAGAAGTAGCGTCGGCCGAAGCGCCGCTCGGCCTCGGGCCCGATATGCAGGAACGGCCCGTCCCGCTCGAAGTAGCCCTCCGCACTGAGATAGTCCATGATCTCGTCTGTGTGATCATCGAACACCGGCAGCGACCCCCACCACTGGCGCCAGTTCGATACGCCGAGTCGATGCTCTTGTAGGCACAGCGCCATCAACTGCTGCGCGGCCAACTGCTGCGCGGCGATGTGTCGCGGTGACGGTGGCGGCACGATCGGCTCCACCCACCCGCGTGCCCAACAGTGCAGCATGCCCAGGTCAGCAGCACCTGGTCGTCGTCGACACACAGAAACAGGCAGTTGCGCACCGTGCCGGGACGTCGGCCGCTGCGACCGAGTCGCTGCAGGAACGATGCGACCGTGCGCGGAGACCCGGTTTGGACGACGCGGTCGAGGTCACCGATGTCGATGCCGAGTTCGAGAGTGGAGGTAGCGCAGCGATCACCTGATCGGCGTTGGGGATCGAGCCGACGTAGTCGACGGTGACGTCCGGCGGTTCGGCAGCGGGCGCTGCGGCCGGAGCGACGACAGTGCGGGGACGGTCGGTCACGCCGCCCTGCAACCACGCCGACAATTCGTCAGGATTGCCGACGGTCGCCGACAGCCCGATCCGTTGCACAGCTCGCCCGGCAACCCGCGCGAGCCGTTCGAGGACGGCAAGCAGGTGCCAGCCGCGGTCGTCGCCGGCGAAGGCGTGCACTTCGTCGACGACGACGGCCCGCAACCCGTCGAACAGCACGCGCGGGTCGACCTTGGTGGAGACCAGCATCGCCTCGAGCGACTCGGGCGTGGTGAGGAGAATGTCGGGCCGCTCGCGCAGCATCCGCTGCCGTGCGGACTGCCCCACGTCGCCGTGCCAGACCGCGGCCGTACGACCTAGCCACTGAGCATATCCGTGCAGGCGCGGCTGCAGGTTGTTGAGCAGCGCCCGCACCTGGGCACACGTACAGCACCGACGTGCCGTGCCAGTCCTGCTCCGCCATCACCGACAGCAGCGGGAATATCGCCGCCTCGGTCTTGCCTCCCGGGGTGGGGGCGAGCACCAGGGCATCGGCGCCTGCAAGGTTCGGCTGCACCGCCGCGGCCTGGGGGCTCAGCCCATCCCAGCGCAGCGTGTTGGCAAGGTGATACTGCACTCCGGGGTGCAGCAGGGAGAAGGCGCCGACAACCGCTTCGATCGACGTCTCCCTCGGCTTACTCACAGGGCCGTTGTTTGCACACGAACACATCGAGGCAAACACAGCACTACATACAGAACCTTTCCCTGCTTGCACATGCGCTAGCATTGGCAGGTGACGAAGGCCGACAAGATCCGGGCGGCAATCGAGCGGAATCCCAGAGGGTCCGCTATGACGACCTGTACCGGCTCTGCGTCGAGGTCTTCGGCGCACCTCGACAGGAGGGAACAGTCATGCGGTGTTCCGCACACCGTGGCCCGGTGACCCACGTGTGAACATCCAGCGAGGAAGCACGGCGAAGCCAAGCCCTATCAGGTTAAGCAGGTACTGGGCGCGATCGAGAAGTTCGAGAGGAAGGAGGAGTCATGAATCGGCCGGATGCGCGTCATTACTCCTATCGTGTCCAGTGGTCGCCGGAGGACGGCGAGCATGTGGCGACGGTCCTCGAGTTCCCCTCGCTGTCCTGGCTCGCCGAGGATCAGAGCGGTGCGCTGGAGGGGCTTGTCCGTGTCGTCGACTCGCTCATCGATGACCTGATCGCGAATGGCGAGACCGTTCCACAGCCGTTCGCCGAACGCACCTACAGCGGCACGATCTACGTCCGTACTTCACCCGATCTGCACCGCAGACTCGCGATGGAAGCAGCGGAACGACACGTCTCGCTCAACCAGTTGGCCGTGCAGCGCCTCGCCAGCGCGTGAGCGTGCCGCCCGACGTGGCGCTCAGCGCTTCTTGGGTGCGGCCCGCTTCGCAGCACGCCTGGGTGGTGCCACGCGGGTCGCACCGATTACCTCAGCGGCACGCTCTCGCCAACGCGGTTCGTCCACCCTTCCCCGGTCGTCGGTCGTGAACAGCACGCCGGTCGGACCGCCCGACTCGGTGACGCCCTGCTCCTCGTACCAGGCGCGCTTCTTCGCCCAGGCGGCCGCATAGGCCGGGTTGTCGAGCATGCCGAGGTGCTCCCAGTACACGATGCGGCCGCCGGCGGTCGTGACAGTGAAATCCGGAACCCGGGTGCGACCGGTCAGTACCAACGAAGGGTTGCTCGTAGACCCACGATCCGGGGCCGAGTTCTTCGAGGATGCCGGCGATGATCAGTTCGTTCTTGCTGCGCACGAGGACACCGGTCTTGCTGACGTGTACTAGACCCGCATCCAGTCGGCTCATATCGGGGCCTGCCGACGTACGCACCGCCACCGGGTCCGGCGGAAGCGTCAGGTCGGTCATCCGACGGCCGGTATCGGAACCGCTGGCTCGGGTCAGCTCGAGCAGTTCGTCGATCGGCCCTTCGTGGCACAGCACCACGCGGTCGGTCTGCCGGGTCAGCGCCGTGTACAGCAATTCGCGGGACACCCGGCGCGCACCGGCCGGGAGCATCACCACGACGAGGCCGAACTCCGAGCCCTGCGCCTTGTGGACGGTCAGCGCCCACGCGAGTTCGACCGGCGCATCGGTTTCCGACGGTCCCATGGTCGTGGTGAAGCGGCGGCCGAGCTGACCGGAGTACTCGACCTGGGTCTGCCATGGCGGGTTCTTCATCGCCTTGGTCTTGATCTGCCCGATGACGACGCCGATCTCGCCGTTGGCGAGATACCCTTTGGCTTGCCCTTCGGACTTGGACCAGAATTTCGCGAATGCACGATTCCTGGTATTGACGACCTTGTCACCCAAGACGATTCGTTCCGCACCCAGCGGCTCCGGCACGCTTCGGTACTTCCTGGGCATCTGGGCCTTGCGGAGTTCGAAGCCGCGGTGCGTCTCCTTCAGGTGCCGGTTGAGCCGGACGGTTCCGTAGGTGTAGTTGCGGAACGGCGAAAGGATCTGCCACTTCTCGATGCAGGAAGCGGCGTCGTAGTAGTTCACGTAGGGCTCGACTGTGGCGCCGTACGATGCCGCGAACGAACGGCCGTCGTCGTCGGTGCGGATTTTCAATTCCTCGGCGAGAACATCGTCGATCACCTGCTCAGGCGTTCGTCCCGCCCACTAGACTGCGCGCAAGGACGGCATCTCCTCGCCGCGACGGATCCGTTCCCACACATCGTCGAAGCCCTCGGGGATCTCGTCCCCGGCAAACCACTTCGCCAGCATCAGATCGTCACGAACATGTCCCTGCTGGCGACGCAGCACCGTCGGCTCGGCCCAGCCGGGAGCGACCGCAGGCCAACGCCCGTCGTGCCCGGCGCGGGCGGCCCGCTCCAGATCTACGAAGGGCCTACCCTCCCCGATCGGCGGCAGCTGCCGGGGGTCACCGACGAGGATGAGACGATCCGGCGGGACGAACGGGGGTGCGTCCGGCAGCGCGTCCCGGACGAGGGCGAGTCCCTGCTTCCCGTGATCGAACTGCGAGGGGCTGACCTCGACCCAGCGATCGCTGTGCACCAGTCCCGATCTCCTCGCGTCCTTCGTTGTGTTGATTGCCGAATCTAATGGGTCGGTCCGGCGCGGTTCCGGAGACCACGCCGGACGACCGCTCGACCGTCAGGTGTGCTTGTGTGATCGCCACAGCGGATGCCCGGGTTACCGACGACTGTCGCGGACCCTCGTGATGTGATCGAGCGATGCGGCGCCTCGACGATCCGACCTGCCCGGCCCGTCCGCTCGACGACGACGAACTGCGGGCCCTCTACGCCTACCCGGCCGATCTGCGGTCGCCGTGGATCCGGGTCAACTTCGTCTCGTCCCTCGACGGGGCCGTCGCCGTGGAGGGCCGCTCAGGTGGGCTCGGCACACCGTCGGACAAGAAGGTGTTCGGGCTGTTGCGGGGCCTGGCCGACGTGATCGTCGTGGGCGCGGGCACGGCACGCGGCGAGAACTACGGCGGCGCCCGCACCGGCGCGGCGCTGCGCGAGCGGCGCATCGAGGCCGGCCTGAGCGAGGTGCCGCCCGTCGCGGTGGTCACCGGCACGTGCGACCTGGACCCCGGGTGCCGGTTGTTCACCGACACCACCGTCGCGCCGGTCGTCCTCACGTGCGAGACCGCGCCCGGGACCCGTCGCCGCTCTCTCGCCGCCGCCGGCGCGGACGTGCGGGTGATCGCCGAGCATTCGATCGACGGGCACGCGGTGCACGACGCGCTGGCCGCGGCGGGTTGGACCCGCGCCCTGTGCGAGGGCGGGCCGCGGCTGTTCGGTCAGCTGATCGCCGACGGCGTGGTCGACGACCTGTGCCTCACCCTGGCGCCGCTGCTCGCCGCAGGTCCGGAGGGACGCATCGCCACCGCCCCGCAGACGGCGGTGACGTCGATGCGGCCCGCCCACGTCCTCGCCGACGACGACGGCACCGTCCTCACCCGGTGGATACGCGGGGAGCGGTGACGGGACGCGGCCCCGCCAGGAGCTTCTGCACCTCATCGAGGTCGCCGTGGGCCCGCAGGACCGGCGCGACGCGGTCCAGCAGGCGGGCGAGCATGTCCCGGGCCGGCGTCCGGGTGCCGGTGTACACGTCCACCGCCGGGCCGTCGAGACCGTAGCGGGCGGCGCTCCACACCGCCGCCGCACCGAGGTCCGGCTCGACCGGCCGCGCCTCGACGCCACGGCGCAGATCGTCGAGGGCGGCGCCGACCAGGCCCCGGCCCAGGGCCGCCTGCAGAACCGTGCCGTCGACGGTGGCGGCGGTGTCGGCCGCGCGGATCTCCACCGTCGGCACGTGGACCGACGGCCGGGCGAGCCAGAACGTCATCCATGAGTCGAGCAGCACCCCGGCGTCGACCAGTCGGGCGACGAGATCGGCGGCGTGCTGCGCCGACCGCAGGTACGGGGGCGGACCGAAGCCCGGAAACCGGCTCTGCTGCACGATGCGCCAGCTCGCGTATCCCGTGTCGCGGCCGCCGTGTCGCCGGGAGTTGGCGCCGAGCGCGACGAGCGTGGGCAGCCACGGGGACAGATGGTTCACCACGGCGGCCGCGGTGTCGCGGTCGGCGACGCCGACGTGCACGTGGCAACCGCACGCGTGGTAGTCGTCGACCAGCGCGCGGTACCGCTCGGCGATGGCGGCCCGCCGACCCGCCGCGACGAGGGTGCCGTGTCCGGCGCCGGACTCGGGCACGCCGACGGCGGCGACCCGCAGCCCGCATCGACGGGCGGCGGCGTCGAGGGCGGATCGGGACGAGGTCAGCTGGGTCCGCAACTCCGCGAGGGTCCGGCACACCCCGCCCACGGCCTCGATCTGGGTCGGATGCAGTTCGCCGACGAACGTCACCCCGGGCACCCCCGGAAGCCGGCCGCACAGCGCGTCGAACTCCGGCGCGGGGTGACCCGTCGCCGGATCGACGAGCAGGAACTCCTCCTCCACGCCCATGGTGACGCCGTCTCCCGGATCCGCGCCGGAGGTTTCGGAGGTCATGGTTGCGGGCTACCCGTTGCCGCCGGCGGCGACACGCCGGCCGGTACAGTCCGGACAGCATCCGGCGGAAGGAGTTCCCCATGCCCGACGACGTTCCCGAAGGCTCGGCGCGATCCAGCGCGACGGCCGAGCGGATCGGTGAGCTCGCCGCCGACCGCGACCTGACCGTCGCGTGCGCCGAGTCGCTCACCTCCGGCGCCCTGGCAGCCCGGCTGGGCGCCGCGCCGGGCAGCGCAGAGTGGTTCCGCGGCGGCATCGTCGCCTATTCCCGGGCGGTGAAGCACTCGCTGCTGCGGGTGCCGGAGGGCCCGGTGGTCTGCGAGGCCGCGGCGCGCACCATGGCCGAGTCGACGGTCGACCTGCTCGGCGCCGACCTCGCGGTGGCGGTGACCGGGGCGGGCGGACCGGACAGCCAGGACGGGCAGGAGCCGGGCACGGTGTGGTTCGCCGTGGCCGGGCGCGGACCGACGCACGCCGAGGAGAGGTTCTTCCCGGGCGAGCCCGAGGACGTTCTGGCCGAGACGGTCTTTCACGCGCTCACTCTGCTCGCGGCTCGCGCGGCGAGCTGAGCGGGCCGGTGCCCGCCCGGCCGAGCAGCCGGGTTACGAGTTCGGTGACGAGTTCGTCGGGGGTGGCGTCGGCGCCGATCGAGGTGGTGAGCAGGTCCAGCAGCAGCCCGTCGATCGCGTAGTGCAGCAGCGCGACCTCGAGCGCGGTGGCGGGTAACTGTGCGGCGTCGTTGAATTCGACGTCGAGCCGGTAGTTGCGGGAGAGCGTCGCACCGAGCACCTCGGCGAGGCCGGGGCTTCTGCGGGATTCGAGGCGCAGTTCCATCAGGGCGACGGTCAGGTCCGGCTGGGCGGTGGTCCGCTCGACGAGGTATCGCATGTAGTCGATGTAGAGGTCGACGCTCGGGGTCCGTCCGGCGAGCGCCTCGAGCCGGCCCGGGTCGGGGGCGAGCCGCTCGAAGATGCGCGCACCGAGGGCGCCGAGGAGTTCGTCCCGCGTCGGGAAGTAGTTCGCGCAGGTACCCAGGGGCACTCCCGCCTCCCGGTCGACAGCGCGGTGAGTCAGCCTGCGGGCGCCGTCCGCGCCGAGCACGCGCAGGCCGGCATCCGCGAGCTGTGCTCGGCGCTCCGGATTCGCTGCCATGAAAAAACTCTAGCATCTACCACAACATCTGTTGTAGTTTGACCACCACAGGTGTTGTAGTCGACGATCCGAGGAGCCCTTCGTGCGAAAACTGACCTATTACGTCGCGACCACGCTCGACGGGTTCATCGCCGACCCGGCCGGCGGTTTCGACTTCTTCCCGGTCGAGGGCGACCACATGGGATACCTCCTGCAGGAGTTTCCGGAGACGTTTCCGGTCCACGCCCGCGGCTCCCTCGGAATCGAGGGACCACCGAAGCACTTCGACGCCGTCGTGATGGGACGGCAGACGTGGGAGCCCGCCCGCGACGCCGGGCTGACGAGCGCCTACCCGCACCTGCGGCAGTACGTGTTCACCACGACGATGACGCAGGCGCCGGACGAGACGGTCACGCTCGTGGCCACCGATCCGCTCGAGTACGTCCGCGGCCTCAAACACGAGGAGGGACGGGGAATCTGGCTGTGCGGCGGGGGCTCGCTCGCCGGGGCTCTGCTGCCCGAGATCGACGAGCTGGTGCTGAAGGTGAACCCGATCGTCGCCGGGGACGGAATCCCGTTGTTCCGCCGCGGGTTCGGGCCACGCCGCTTCACCCGGCTCGAGACGAAGACCTTCGACAGCGGCGTCACGGTGTGCCGCTTCGCGGCCGGTGTGTCCGTTGGGCGGTCCTGACCAGGCGGATTCATGCGGTCGTCGCAACGAGCCTCTCCTCGAGGCGCTCGGCTGGAGTATGCCAGTCGAGCGTCTTGCGGGGGCGTTCGTTCATCTCGTCGGCAACGAACTCCAGGTCCTCGGCGGTGTGGACGGACAGGTCGGTGCCCTTGCCCGGCTTCGGGACGGTGCTGGCGGCGACGTTCCTGGCCAACACGGGCGGTGAACTGAGCGCATTCGGGACCGCGGACCGACTTGCCTCGGTGGCCGGGGTAGCGCCTGCTCCACGAGACTCGGGCAGGATCAGCGGCAATCATCACCGGCCCCGCCGCTTCAATCGGCGATTGCTGCGCACCTGCTATCTCGCTGCCCTGTCGAGCCTGAAAAGCAGTCCTGCTTCACGCAGGTTCTACGACCGCAAGCGTGCCGAAGGGAAAAGTCACAAGCAGGCGTTGATCGCGCTTGCACGCCGGCGGATCACTACCTTGTGGGCGATGCTGCACGACCGCACCCACTATCAGGAGCCAGACCCTGTAGAACTCGTTCCGGCTGCTTGACAACAGCATTGAGATTCCCAGTGCCCGGGCACGGCGCGATCGTCGGCCTCGGCGGGACGCTGCGAGATGTGCACCATCTCGGGGATCCGGCCGCGCCGCTCGTCGGGCCGACGCCTGCTCGCGCGCAACGTCCGTTTCGTTCGAAGATGTTGTTTCAGTTCCCGTTCGAGTGCGCCGCGGGACTGAATGTAGAGCGAGAGGTAGATCGTTTCGTGCGACACTCGCATCTCCGCATCCTCGGGGAACTCGCGGATCAGGCAGTGGGAGATCTGCTCCGGCGAGTGGTTCTTCTCGAGCCGCTGCTGCACGAATCCGCGCAGCCGGTCGCAGACGGCCAGCTTCGCCGTTTTCGGGCGCGTGGCGCGCTGCCGGGCGGCCCGGTGTGGGGCCTTACCCCCGGATTGTGGACACGGGTGGTGGATTACGCGGCGGATGCCAGCATAGCGGTGTAGAGGGTCTCATAGGTGTCCGGGGACCGGTGTCCGCACCAGGAGTGCCTCCTTCTGGTGTTGTAGCGGGTGACCCAGCGGAACACCTGGCGTCGGCATGTGGCCTCGTCGGGCCAGGTGTTCGCGCTCTGGAGGACTTCTCGTTTGAGGGCGGCGTTGAAAGATTCGGCCAGACTGTTGTCGGCACTCGTGCCGACCATGCCCATCGACTGGGTGACGCCGAGACGGTCGCAGAGAGCGGCGAACTCCTTTGACGTGTATTGACTTCCGTGATCGCTGTGAAAGACGGCCCCGGCCAGTCCATTACGAGCCTGGTCGGCGGCACGGAGGGCGTCGGCGACGAGGTCGGTACGCATATGGTCGCCGATCGCCCAGCCGGCGAGCTTACGGGAGTAGCAGTCGATGACTGTCGCCAGATACAGGTTGGCTCCGCCCTCGATCGGCAGATACGTGATGTCGCCTACGTAGATGCGGTTCGGTGCGTCGGCGGTGAAATCCCGCTCGAGCAGGTCGGGCACCTTCCGGTCGGCAGGTTCGGGGACTGTGGTCGTGACCCGTCGTCGGCGCCGGTAGCCGACGATGTCGTTCTCGCGCATCACCCGGGCCCCCCGCTTGTGATTGATCTTCTCGTCCGCAGCAACACCATCGTTGAGTTCGGCAGTAATCCTCGGGGCTCCGTAGGTGTTGTCCTCGGTGTGGATCACCCGGATTCGTTCGGCCAGCTGCGCGTCGTCCTCGGCGCGAGCCGCCCTCGTCGGCTCTGCGGACTTCCAGGCATAGTAGGATGAGCGCTCGATCTCGACGAGCTCGCATAACCGCTTCACCTGATAGGTGTCGGAGTGGTCGGCGACGAAGCGGAAGCGGTTCACCATTTCGTCTCCCCGGCGAAATACTTGGCCGCCTGGCGGAGGATCTCGCGTTCGGTGGTGAGCTTGGTTGTCTCGGCTCGTAGGGCAGCGTTTTCGGCTTCGAGGCGGGCGAGTTTCTGCTCGACGGTCTCTGGTACGTCACCCGCGCCCAGACGTTGGCTGTGGGGCCGTGCCGGTGTGTGCACCCGGGTGCCGTCGACGTGGGTTTTGGTGCCGGTCCCGTATTGGTCGATCCAGCCTGTCAGGGTGCCGCGCACGACCCCGAGGTCAGCGGCGATACCTCGGATCGTCGCGCCCGGTGTCGACTCGTACAACTCGACCGCCTGGCGCCGGAACTCTTCCGAGTAGTTCTTGCGTGACATGACTGAAGATCATCTCGCTTCCCCAGCGGTGCTGGATTCAGCGTGTCCAAGAACCGGGGTCAAGGCCCGTGCGGTCGAGGCGATGTAGTAGCCGCGCTTGTTCGTCCCGCGGGTGATCTCCCGGCTGATCGTGGACGCCGGACCGGCCCAGTGCCCGGGCGATCTCGTATTGCTTCCTGCCGGCCTGGAGCAGCTCGGAGATCACCTCGCGCTCCTCGAGCGTCAGATGCCGCCCCGACGGGGGTGGCGTCCGGCGGGGACGAACCCCACCGGACGCCACGATCCACCGCTGCGCCGTCGAGGACGACACGGCCGCGGCGCACGCTGCCTCCGTCGTCGAGGCACCCTCGCCACGGCATTGCCAGAACCTCCGCCGTGCGTGCTCCGGGGCCGGGGGTCGACCGACCCACACCATCTGCAACACCCTCCATCATCAGGGATATTGCAACGACTGGTTGAACCCGCCCCACCAAGACGCATCTGGCGTGCGAGCAGGGCCGCAAACCCTTGTCGATCGTGGTCACCGCCGGTCAGTGCGGCGACAGCCCGCAGTTCACCGTCGTCCTCGACGGGATCAGCGTGCCCCGTCCCGGTCGCGGTCGGCCCCGGACAGCCCGGAGCGGGTGCTGGCCGACAAGGCCTACAGCAGCGCCGCGAACCGCGCCTACCTGCGCAAACGCGGAATCCGCGCCACCATCCCGATCAAGGCCGACCAGGCTGTTCACCGGAAGAGGAAGGGCTCGTCCGGCGGCCGTCCACCGGCGTTCGACGCCGAGCACCACAAGCAGCGTCACGCCGTCGAGTGCGGCATCAACCTGCTCAAGCAAAACCAGGCGGTGGCAACCAGATACGACAAACTCGCAGTCCGCTACACGGCCACCATCCGGATCGCTGCCATCAATCAGTGGCTCCGAGCGGTCAACTTTTGAAACACGGCCTAGTCGACTTCCTGCTGGACGGTGGAGACTCCGACGGCGACGGCGACGGGGCAGGGACAGCTGTCGCCTCCAGGCCGCCGATGGCGGTGTCACCTGTCTGCTCCCTCCGGGTCCGCGGTCGCACCAACCGGCCTCGGGCGGGCGAACGATCCGCCGCCCACCCCGGTCGAGAGTTCCGTCGGCGAGAAACAGGTATCCCCCCGGGTCATTCGGCCGATGCCCTCGGGCCCCACAGCGGGCGACGATACGACCTGCCACACCGCGAGAGCCGGTCCTCTGGTGACGCCGACACCGTTCGTCGTCGCCCTTCGGAATGGACCCGTCGCGTGGACTGCACGGAAAGGGGCCCGCACCGATGACGGCAGAATCGTCCAGCTGGGGGGACTATGTCACGGCGGCGTTCTCCCGCGATTTCGTCGCCGAGGGATTCGACTACGACACCGTCGAACAGATCCATCGCGGCGTCTTCGACGAGTGGCGGGTTGCGCTGGCCCGCTCGGGTCTGTTCACCAACCGCGCCGTCGCCGAGGCGGTGCGCTGCTGGCAGAACAACCCCTCCTCCCTGCTGGACGCCCTGCTTGCGGACGCGGACGAGATGACCGACAAGCGCTACCGGACCGCGTGGAACGCACTGGACCGAACTGCTGCACACGGCGGCTCCGTCCGGGCCGCGGCCCGGTATGCATGAGCGCTCACGGCGGTCGAGCGGTCTGCAGCACGCCCCACGCCGCGAGCGGACCCCCGGCCGACTCGGACTCCACCTCGGCAGCGTGCATAGTCCCCCGGCCCACGCGTGCCCGACCCGTCCGGGGGCGCAAGAACGACTGATGTGAGGACCATCGTGACGACCACCCCACCGTCGGAACCCGGCGATCTCGACGGATGCGCCGCGCCGCACGGGCCAGGAGTCCCCCTTCGCCCCACCCAGGTGCGTGGGCGGCACTTCCCCGGAGCCAGCGTGCAGGCGCAACTGCTGGCGCGATCGCTCCAGCTGACCCTGCGCCCGGTGCTCTCCCTGTGGGCGCGCGCGTCCGGACTGCCGTGGCCGACCAACCTGATCGAATCCGTCGGAAACCTCCTGCCGCCGATCGAGGGCACCCGCTGCCGACCCGCGACGCTGCCGCACTGCGGCGCGCTCTGGGTCCAGGCCCGGGACGTCGGTGCCGACCGCGTCGTCCTCTACCTGCACGGCGGCGCGTTTCTGTGCTGCGGCTTGCGCACGCACCGGCGTCTCGTCTCGCGCCTCTCCGCCGAGGCCCAGGCACCGGTGCTGATGGTCGACTACCGGATGCTGCCCACCCATACGATCGACGATGCCGTCGACGACAGCATCGACGGGTATTGTCTGCTCCTGGCCACCGGCTACCGGCCCGAGCAGATCGTGATCGCCGGCGACTCCGCCGGCGGCTACCTGTCGTTCATGGTGCCGCTGCGGCTCCGTGACGAGGGCCTGCCCGCCCCCGCAGCCGTCGTAGCGCTCTCCCCGCTGACCGAGTTGGATCCGGCCCGCAAACTGGCCCACCCCAACGCGGACCGGTGCGCCCTGCTGCCCGCCACCGCCGCGGCGGAACTGTCCCGACTCGCCCGGCGCCTCGAAGCCCACCGGGCGACCGGCCCCCACACCCGGGCCCGGCTGTGCCCGATCGAGCACGATCTGCGCGGCATGCCCCCGACGCTGATCCAGGTAGGGTCGGACGAGCTGCTGCTGCCGGACGCCGAAACCATGGCCCACCGGCTCGCCGCGGCCGGCAGCCACTGCGAGCTGCAGATCTGGGACCGCCAGGTGCACGTGTTCCAGGCCGCGGCCGATCTGCTGCCCGAATCCCGGCGGGCCATCGCCGAAATCGGCCACTTCATCCGGTCCATGGTTCCGGACCCGGCACCCGGTGCGTTGCGGCGCCCCGAGAAGACATCGGGAAACCCTGCGTAGCATCCGGTTTCGGACCCGGAGTGGGGTCCGTGCCCGCCGACTCACCGACCGATTCCGGCGTGACGAGTTCCGGGGTGGCGACACACCTCAGCGTGGGCGGCCCGACCGCCGGCGCCGGGAGACAGGCCCGGTTCGTGATCTACCCGCATCACCGAACCAGGTAGGTGTATGGGCCGATCGGCCGTTGTCCGCCTCGTTCGTGACCGGAATGTTATGGAGTGTTCCGTCCGAGCGGCACCTCGATCCCTCGGACACCGCATGACACGAAG
Source organism: Rhodococcus sp. 14C212 (assembly GCF_011058195.1). Lineage (NCBI taxonomy): Bacteria > Bacillati > Actinomycetota > Actinomycetes > Mycobacteriales > Nocardiaceae > Rhodococcus > Rhodococcus sp. 14C212. The sequence continues at coordinate 103,446 of NZ_JAALEH010000012.1, forward strand.
GACTCCATTTCATGGCCAAGCACAGAGCCCATCGCGGTAACCGCCTGCAACTGTCGACCACAGGGCTGCTGCTCGTCGGCGGCGTCGGGGTGGGAGCACTCCTGCTTCCGGCCGCTCCGGCCGCAGCCGAGCCGATCACCATCCCCGGCATCGGGACGTTCGACCTCCCCCACACGCCGGCGCTTCCTCCGGTGCCCACTCCTGTACCCCTCCCGGTTCCCCACCCTGCGCC
>NZ_JAALEH010000120.1:0-12475 GCF_011058195.1 Rhodococcus sp. 14C212
GCAGCTCGCCGCGCACGAACCGGGGCAGGCGCTGCAGCACGCTCAGGCGGCCGCGACCCTCGCGGCCACCGGTCAGGATGCTGTTGATCAGGATTCCGCCGAGCACCGCACCCGCGATATTGCCGCCGGACGCGCCGCCGCGGGGCGGACGCTGCTGACGTTCCCAGCGCTGCACGTCGTTCTGCGCTGCGCGCAGCGCGTGCGCCGCGAGGGTCGCGGCCGCCTGAGCGTGCTGCAGCGCCTGCCCCGGTTCGTGCGCGGCGAGCTGCTGCGCGGCGTCCAGGTGGCGCTGCGCCTCCGACAGCCGGGTGCGGGCCTCGGCGCCGACCACGCCGCGCCGCGTCCCGATGAAGTCCGCCGCGGCGGTGACCTGCGATCGAGCCGCCCCGAGATCCTGTTCGAGGCGCCGGCGGGTGCGCTGCGCTTCCTCCTGCGCCTGACGGGTCCGATCGCGCAGCGCGTCGAGTCGTGCGTCCGCTTCCACCACCCGGGTGAAACTGCCCAGCGGGTCGGTGTTCATGTCCGCCCGGGCGTGGTCGAGTGCCGCCTGGGCGGCCGCGCGGGCCTCGGCGAGTTCCGCACCACCCGCGGCGGCGAGTTGTTCCGCGTCGGCGATGCCCTGTGCGGCGTCGGCCATCGCGGCCGGCAACGTCGCGATCGCCCGCCGGATGTCGTCGGCGGCGTGGTCGACCGCGTCGAGCATCGTGGCAGCGTGCCCGAGAGCGCCCTCCGCTTCGCGGATGGCTCGCACGGCGTCACCCTGCTCACCGACGGGGCGTGCCACCGCGGTGCGGCCCTGATCGACGGACTTCTCCGCGAACTCGATCTCGTCCTGGGCCAGCGTCACGTTGTTCGTGATCGGGGCGAGCGCGCCGGCCGGGAACTCCGTTCGCAGCTCGTTCAGCGTGGCTTCGGTCTGGGGCAACCGCGCGCGCAACGCGATCGCGCGCTGCGTGAGCGCGTCGAGGCGGGCGGGTGCGTCGAGCAGGAGGTCGCGCATCCGGTCGAACGCCTCGACCTGCGCGTCGAGTTCCCGGTCGGCCCGGCCGCACGACGAGATCAACTGCACGAGCATGTCGCGCTGCTGCTGGGGCGTCTCGGGGAGGGCGTCGTCGAGCCGCTGCCGGATCTCGAATGCGGACGCCAGAGCCGACTGCGCCTGTCGATAGGCGCGGTCGAACGGTTGGACCGCGGCATCGCCGAATTCTCCGCGCGCCAGCTCGAGCGCCTCGGAGCTCGAGCGAACGGCGTTGTCCGTCTCGACCAGGATCTTCTGCGCGTGCAGCTCGAGACCCTCGAGCGGCAGCTCGCGCAGCGCGTCGGTGTCGGTCGGGTCGGTGGCCGCCGCTGCCTGGGCGCCCGCTTCGGCCCGCTTGCGCCGCGCGCGCCGGGAGTACAGGTACACCCCACCGGCACCGGCCGCGATCACCCCGCCCCCGACGAGCAGCGTGGTGCCGGAGCCGGAACCCGACGCCGACAACGCCTCGTCGAGACCCTCGGCCGTCGCCACCGCGGCACCGGCCCAGTCCTGGCTGCGCAGCTGCGGCACGACCCGGTCGGCGCTGATCGCGTCCCGTTCGGACGCGGTGACCCCGGACAGGGCGTTCGGCGTCCACAACGCGTACTCACGGTCCTGCGTGGCCACGGCGAGCAGGGCCGTGTCGGTCCCGAAGTTGCTGGCCTGCGCGGTCCGCTCGGTCCAGTCGTCGGACGACAGTCCGGAGAACGTCGGGACGTACGCCACCCACAACTGCACCCCGTGCTCGGCGTAGAGCGCGTCTGCCGCCTGCTGGATCTGCGCCGTCGCCGCCGGATCCAGGACACCGGCGGTGTCGGTGATCGGCTGGGGGAGCCGGAAGGGCGGCTCGGCCGTCGCCGAACCGGGCAGCAACAGCCATGCCAGGGCCGCGAGCAGGATCGGCACCGACGTCGACAGCGAGCGGCGGAGCGGGCGGGCCGGAAGCGGCCGGACGACGACCGAATGCGGTGACATGCGTCGAATCTATCGGCTCGTATGCGCCGTCGCCCGTGGCGCGTCGCCGGGTGGGCGCGCTCGCAACCCTGGCAGAATCGGGGAGTGAGTACCGCAGCCCGCCCACGCCCGGCCCCGTCCCTCCCTGAACCCCGGCGTGGGTTCGGTGCGGGCGTCGCGCGCTGGACGCGCCGGCTGGTGCTCGGAGTGCTGCTCGCGGCGATCGCCGTCCTCGCCGGAACGGCGATCCGCGTGTGGCAGGTGGCGCGCATCGACGACTGGAGCCGCGCCGACGCCATTGTGGTACTCGGCGCCGCCCAGTACTCCGGCACCCCGTCGTCGGTGTTCCAGGCCCGGCTCGACCAGGCCCTCACCCTGTACGAGAACGGGGTGGCCGAGCGGATCGTCACCGTCGGCGGCAAGCAGGAGGGCGACCTGTTCACCGAGGCGGCGTCCGGCAAGAACTACCTGATCGCACAGGGGGTGCCGGAGTCGGCGATCACCGCCGTCGAGGAGGGGTCGGACACGCTGCTCAGCGTCGAGGCGGTCAGCCGGGAGATGGCCGGGCAGGGACTGCACTCCGCGGTGCTGGTGAGCGATCCGTGGCATTCGCTGCGCACTCGCACCATGGCTCGCGACGCCGGCCTCGACGCGTGGACCGCACCGACCCGCACCGGCCCCGCCGTGTACACCCGGGAGTCGCAGCTGCACGGGATCGCCCGCGAGACGGGCGCGCTGATCTGGTACCAGCTCACCCATGACTCGGCGGACTTCCCCTACACGGCCGCGCAGTGAAGGAGGACGTGATGCCGGGCTACAGCGAACACGAACTCGAGCGGCGCGTCGCCGAGGTCCCGAAGGTGTCGGCGCTCGCCGGTGCCGAGCCGGCGACCGCGAGCCGGACGCCGTTCGCGCGGGACCGTGCCCGCGTCCAGCACAGCGCCGCGCTGCGACGGCTCGCCGACAAGACCCAGGTGGTCGGCCCCCGTGACGGTGACACTCCGCGCACCCGGCTCACCCACTCGATCGAGGTCGCCCAGATCGGCCGCAGCATCGCCGAGGGCCTCGGCTGCGACCCCGACCTGGTGGACCTCGCCGGCCTCGCGCACGACATCGGACACCCGCCCTACGGCCACAACGGGGAACGCGCCCTCGACGAGGTGGCCGCGAGCTGCGGCGGGTTCGAGGGCAACGCGCAGAATCTGCGGATCCTCACGTGCCTGGAGCCGAAGATCCTCCACCCCGACGGCACGAGTGCCGGTCTGAACCTCACCCGCGCGACGCTCGACGCGACGCTGAAGTACCCGTGGACCCGCCCGGCGCCCGGCGCGAAGTTCGGTGCCTACGACGACGACGCCGACGTCCTCGCCTGGGTGCGCGACGGCGCGCCCGACCGGCGCAAGTGCCTCGAGGCCCAGATCATGGACTGGTCCGACGACGTCGCCTATTCCGTCCACGACGTCGAGGACGGCGTCATCGACGGGCGGATCGACCTGCGCGTGCTCACCGACCCGGCGTCGGTGAACACGCTCGTCGATCTCGGCATGCGCGAGTTCTCCGGACTGGACCCGAACGAGCTGGTGGAGGCGGCGAAGCGACTGTCGCAGATGCCGGTGGTCCAGGCCGTCGACACCTACGACGGCAGCCTCGCGTGCTCGGTGGCACTCAAGCGCCTCACGAGCGAGCTCGTCGGCCGATTCGCGACGGCAGCGATCATCGGCACCCGTGCCGTCACCGGCGACCGGGCCGTCACCCGCTACGACGCCGACCTCGTCGTGCCGCCCGTCGTCGCGTCCGAGGTGGCGCTGCTCAAGACCATGGCCCTGCAGTTCGTGATGTCCGACGCCGCCCACCGGCAGCGTCAGGAACGGCAGCGGGAACGGATCCACCGCGTCGCCGAATGGCTGATGCGCACGGCGCCGGTCGGCCTCGACCCGTTCTTCGTGCCGCTGTGGGATGTCGCCGACGACGACGCCGCCCGCATGCGGGTGATCGTCGACCAGATCGCCTCGTGCACCGAGGCCCGGCTCGAACGGATCGACCGCGACAGCCTCGCCGCTCAGGCGAGTTGGGGGTAGCGCCTAGACTCGTCGTCGTGGCCGGGCGTATTTCAGACAGAGACATCGCGGCCGTCCGCGACCGCGTCCGGATCGAGGACATCGTCGGCGAGTACGTCGCCCTCAGGCGCGGCGGTGCCGACTCGATGAAGGGGCTGTGCCCCTTTCACGACGAGAAGTCCCCGTCCTTCCACGTCCGCCCCAACCACGGTCACTTCCACTGCTTCGGCTGCGGCGAGGGCGGCGACGTGTACTCGTTCCTGCAGAAGATCGAGCACATCAGCTTCGTCGAGGCCGTCGAGCAGCTCGCCGACCGGGTCGGCTACACCCTCAACTACGAGGGCGGCGGCCCGTCGGTGCAGCGCGACCGGGGCACCCGCGCCCGGCTCGTCGCCGCCAACGCGGCCGCGCAGGAGTTCTATGCCGAGCAGCTGCGCACGCCCGGCGCGCAGGCGGCGCGGGACTACCTGACCGAGCGCAGCTTCGACGAGTCCGCGGCCGAGGTGTTCGGGTGCGGTTACGCCCCCGACGGCTGGGACGCCCTCACCAAGCACCTGCTCTCCCGCGGCTTCGAGTTCGCCGAACTCGAGGCCGCCGGGCTGGCCAAACAGGGGCGCCGCGGACCCATCGATCGGTTCCACCGACGGCTGCTGTGGCCGATCCGCAATCTCGCCGGCGACGTCATCGGCTTCGGTGCTCGTCGGCTTTTCGACGACGACACGCTCACGGCCAAGTACGTCAACACCCCGGAAACGTTGCTCTACAAGAAGTCTCAGGTGTTGTTCGGACTCGACCTGGCCAAGCGGGAGATCGCCAAGGCGCACCAGGCCGTGATCGTCGAGGGCTACACCGACGTCATGGCGATGCACATGTCGGGCGTGAAAACCGCTGTGGCCGCGTGTGGCACCGCGTTCGGCGACGAGCACCTGGCGATGCTGCGGCGCCTGCTCATGGACGACAGCTACTTCCGCGGTGAGATCATCTACACCTTCGACGGCGACGCAGCGGGCCGCGCCGCGGCGATGAAGGCGTTCGAGGGCGACCAGAAGACCACGGCCAAGACGTTCGTCGCGATCGCGCCCCAGGGCATGGATCCGTGCGAGCTGCGGCAGAAGTCCGGCGACGGGGCGGTGCGCGACCTCGTCGCCCGGCGCACCCCGATGTTCGAGTTCGTCGTCAAGTCGATCCTCGCCGAACACAACCTCGACACCGCCGAGGGGCGGGTGGAGGCGCTGCGCCGCACGGTTCCCGTGGTGGCCCGGATCAAGGAACGCACGCTGCGCGACAGCTACGCGGTGCAGCTGTCGCACTGGGTGGGCTGGGACGACATTCCCGCCGTGCGCCGGCGCGTGCAGGACGAGTCCCGGCGCGTCGCCCGCGGCGGCGACGAGAAGCCGCGCACCGCCGCGCCGCAACAGCGGGCGGAGACGGCCGCGACGGGTACTGTCCTGCGCCGGCCCCGCCCCAACGATCCGGCGCTGTGGCCGCAGCGCGACGCCCTCAAGGCGGCGCTGCAGTACCCCGGCATCGCCGGCACCGTGTTCGATTCGCTGCCCGCCGAGACGTTCACCGATCCGGCGTACGCGGCCGTGCGCGAGGCCGTGGCCGCGGTCGGCGGGACGAGCGCGGGACTCGGCGGCGCGGAATGGGTGGACGCCGTCGGGCGCGCCGCCACCGACCCGATGGTGCATTCGCTGGTCATGGAACTCGCGGTGGACCCGCTGCCCGCGGAGGAGGACCGGATGCCCCGCTACATCGGCGGGGTCCTCGCCCGGCTGCAGGAAGTATGGGTGGGGGAACAGGTCGCCGAACTCAAGTCCAAACTGCAGCGCATTTCCCCGGCCACCGAATCCGACGAGTTCCACTCGCTGCTCGGGGACCTCGTCGCGCTCGAGCAGTACCGGCGCAGCCTGCTCGACCAGGCCATCGGCGACACCAGCGGCGACGGCCTGGCCGGCTGAACTCACGCCATCCGCGTCACCGCCGCAACCGGTCGCGGGGGACGAGGATCGTGGTCTGCTCGTCGAGCGGCTTCATCGGCTCGAGCTTCGGCTCCGGACTGAGGGAGTCGGCCAGCTTCTGCCGGCTCACCTCGATCGCCTTCTTCGTCACCGGACTACCCGCGACCGCCTTCGCCGTCCTGCTGAGCTGTTCGTACCGGGCGCGGCCCGCCCGTGTCCCCAGGACGTAGCCCGCGGCAACCCCCACCAACAGTCCGATCAACGTCGTCTCCATTCAGCCGTGTCAGCGTCCCACCCATCCTGCCCGATCCTCGCCCTCGGGCTCACAGGCAGGCGATTTGGTGCCGCGTCGGGTGGGGCGCTACAGTTCTTCACGCACCGCGGGAAACGGCGGAGCACCGCAGGACAATCCCCTGTAGCTCAATTGGCAGAGCATTCGACTGTTAATCGAACGGTTGCTGGTTCGAGTCCAGCCGGGGGAGCTCCCGGAAAACCCCTTCCACCCGATCCCGGGCGGGAGGGGTTTTCTCGTCTGCGCCGGCCCGAAAGGCGCTGGGTGTGACGGAAATTACAGGCGCCGTGTGGTGCCGGCACGCCGGGGCGGCGACTGCCCGCGCCGGGCGACACGGGGGTGACCCGCGACGCGGGCCGGCCGCCGCAGCCGGTAGCATTCGCCACACGTCGCGTACCTCCGGATGCGCGCGGACGGGGCGGTAGCTCAGTCGGTTAGAGCCGTGGACTCATAATCCATTGGTCGCGGGTTCGAGCCCCGCCCGCCCCACCATTTTCCCAGCTCGGGAGTCGATACCGGGCGCTCGGGCCGGACGAATCGTGGACAGTGGCGGCGCAGGTGCCGGCGGGCCCTTCGGGACTTCGACCGTCACACTCCGACCGTCACACTCCCTGGAGTCGGATCTGCTGGAAGGCGACGGCGTGCCGCACGCCGATGCGCGTTCCGGCCGCCGCGGTGAACTCGCGCAGGAATGTCGCAGGATCGAAGTCCCGGCCCAGTCCGTCCAGGTAGGACCGGTGGGCGCGCAGTGACTCGATTCCGGTGTCGAGGCTCTCGGTGACGTCGACGGCGTGCGAAGGCTGGTTCGCGCCCATCAGGTACACGAGGCCGGTCTCATCCCACGGTGGCAGGTTCTCGTCGAGCAGCTCGGGGAAGATCCAGCGGTTGCCGGCGTCGCGCGCGGCGTCGAGTACCGCCACGCCCACGGCGCGGTGGTCGGCCTGGTTGATGATCCGACCACCGTTCAGGCCGTAGGTCGGCTCGTACGTGGCGGTGATCAGCACCTCCGGACGGAACCGCCGGATCTCGCGGGCAATGGCGCGGCGCAGGTCGAGTCCGTATTCGACGACACCGTCGCGGTATCCGAGGAACGTCACGTCCTCGACGCCGACAACGGCGGCGGCGTCGAGCTGCTCGCGGCGTCGCAGCGGTGCCGCCTCGGCGGGAGTGCGGCCGTCGATGCCGGCCTCGCCGTCGGTGGCGACGACGTAGGCCACCGACTTGCCCGACCGGGTCCAGCGGGCGATGGCGCCGGCGGCGCCGTACTCGAGATCGTCGGGATGGGCGACGACGGCCATCGCGCGGTTCCAGTTCTCCGGCAGCGTGGTCAAAGTGGTGTTCATGACGGCACCTTTCGAAACAGTGGCTGGGTCTCCTTTCCGACGTTGCAGCGGCGCGAGGGACGCATCCTCGGGGCGCGGGTGCCGGTGGGTGCGTCCGTCGGGAGCGGCAGTCGTCAGTAGGGAGGACACACGGTGACGCGAATCCGCGGTGGATTCCCGGGCCGGTGTCCCGATTTCGAGGAGTGACCACCATGCCTGCTACCCGAGTCCAGCTCGCTCTCAACGTCGAGGACATCACCGCGGCGACCGAGTTCTATACCGCGCTGTTCGGGGTGTCCCCGCACAAACAGCGCCCCGGGTACGCCAACTTCGCGATCGAGGATCCCCCGCTGAAGCTGGTGCTGATCGAGAATCCCGGTGCGCGCGAACGCCTGAACCACCTGGGGATCGAGGCGGCCGGTTCCGAGGAGGTGTCCGGAGCGCTGGCCCGATTCCGCGCCGCCGGTCTGACCGCGACGGTGGCCGAGCAGGATCTGTGCTGCCATGCCGTGCAGGACAAGGTGTTCGTCGACGCGCCGGACGTGCCCAACGGGTGGTGGGAGTACTACGCCGTGACCGACGACAACCCCGCCAATCCGGACGGGCTGACGGGCTCGGCGTGTGCGGTTGCGTGCGCGAGCGAGGACAGTCCGGTCGCGGGTGCCTGCTGCGGCTGACAGCAATCGCCCCGGTGGGCCGTCGTGCGACGGCGCACCGGGGCGCGCGCCGGCTCAGCGCGGGTTGCCGGCGCAGCGGCAGTCGGTCGGGGCGGTGTAGTCCATCGGCATCCCGTGGGCATCGAGGGTCAGCGCGCAGCACCGTCCGAGCAGCTCGGCCAGTTTCCGCCGGCCACGCTGAACGCGGGACTTCATTCCGGACAGGGACACGCCTTCGAGGGCGGCGGCGCCGGCCTGGGTCAGTCCCTCGAGGTCGGTCAGCTCGACGGCTCGGCGCTGCTCGGGGGAGAGCCCCACGAGCAGCGGGCGCAGGCAGGCGGACAGCTCCCGCAGCGTGGTCGCCGCGTCGTCGTCCCACTCCTGCCCGGCCTGGTCGGGTGCATCGCCGGTGAGCGGTGCGAGCCGGTCCCGATCCCGGGCGGCGCGGCGGTAGTCGTCGATGATCGCGCTGCGGGCGATCCGGTACACCCACCGGATCAGGTGCTCGCGGTCCTCGACACGGCCGAGGTTCTTGTGGACGCGCAGCAGAATCTCGCCGAGCACGTCGTCGGCGCGGTCCGGATCCGCGATCCGCCGGTGCACGAAGGCGCGGAGCTGCGCACCGAACTCGCGCCAGACGGCTTCGGTAGTCATGGCTTCGGTGGTCATGGCGTCCGTGCCGGCCGCGGAACTGGTCGATGCGCTGGTCATGGTCTGGTCCTCCGGGAAGGGGCGCTGTACGGGCGGTGTCCCTTCACAGACGACGGTACCGGTGAAAGGACGCAGTCCCACGCCGAAGTCGCCGGTGCCGGCACGCCCCGTCCGGATCGGGATTGCGTCCCTGCGGTGGCGGCGACGTCTGTGTCGGTGACAGTGCGGGACACTCGCTCCCGCAGCACCGGACGAAGGAGTGATCATGACCGGCACCGTGGACCGTGACGCCGACCGAACGCTGAAGGCCAAGCACCGGGCGCTGTGGGCGGCCGGGAACTATCCGGCGGTCGCGGCCGACCTGATCCCGACGTTCGGGCCGACGCTCGTCGCCGCGGCCGGGGTGACGGCGGGCCGGCGGGTGCTCGACGTGGGCGCCGGATCCGGCAACGCTGCCATCCCGGCCGCCGAACGGGGCGCGGTCGTCACCGCCGCCGATCTGACGCCGGAGTTGTTCGTCGCGGGCCGGAGAGCCGCGGCCGAGCGGGGCGTCGACCTCGCGTGGGTGGAAGCGGACGCCGAGGCCCTGCCGTTTCCCGACGGCAGCTTCGACGTCGTGCTCTCCAGCGTGGGCGCGATGTTCGCACCACATCACCAGGCCGTCGCCGACGAGTTGCTGCGCGTGTGCCGGCCGGGTGGGACGATCGGGATGATCAACTGGACGCCGGAGGGCTTCATCGGCCAGCTGTTCCGGCTCATGGCCCCGTATGCGCCGCCACCCCCGCCCGGCGCTTCGCCGCCGCCGTTGTGGGGCGACGAGCAGCACGTCCGGGAGTTGTTCGGCGATCGGATCACCGATCTGCGCATGGAGCGCCGAATCGTGGTGATGGACCACAGTCCGGATCCGACCGAATTCCGCGAGTACTGGAAGCACAACTACGGTCCGACGATCGCGGTGTACCGGTTCAACGCCGCCGACCCCGGCCGGACCGCAGATCTCGACCGGAAGTTCCTGCAGTTCCTCACCGACTGGAACCGGGCCGGGCAGCCCGGCCGGACCGCGTACGACGCCGAGTACCTGCTGCTCACCGCCCGCAGAAGGTAGCCGGCCCGGTCGGTGCGGGCGTTCACCGCAACGCCGCGCCGACCTCGTGCGGCCGCGGCAGTAGTGCCGAAGGGAGAAAACAGCAGGGGTGCCGAAGGGAGAAAGCGAAGCCCCGCCGGCTTCGCGCGTCGTCGCCGGCGGGGCAGGGCCACTGTGCAGGGGGGATAGCGGCCGGATCCGAGCGTATTCGGCCTGCGGGGAGATGTGAAGTAGAACGGCCCATTCGGGTAGGGCATAAGGTCCCGATCGGTGCAATTCGGGCGACAGCCGGGGATGTGGCTCTCGCTGCGGACGCGGTTCAGCCCCGTTTCCTCCGCCGCCCCGTGTCGCGGACGTCCGCGTAGCTGTCCAGCACCTCGTGGATCTCGGCGATGGCCTTCCGGCGCGAGCCGGCATCCGCGATGCGCGCGAGCTGCTGTTTGAGACTCACCGCAAGTTCGGCATAGTCGTTCTGCCAATCGCGGCCGGTCAGGCGTGGCATGTCCGGGCGGGCGGGGTGTATTCGCGTGGCCGGGGTGCCGGGCGCCAACAGGTAGCCTTCCCCCATCTCCGGGGTGATGATCGACAGCGAAGGGTCGACCTCCCGCACCAGATCGGCCAGCGCAGCGACGGCCTCCGGTTCGCCGTGGGCGAGAAACAGGCTGCCCGACACGGGGCTGCGCGCCTTGATCCAGTCGAGCAGTTCGGTCTGATCGGCATGGGCGGAGTAGCTGTCGATCCGGCGGATCTGCGCTCGCACGTCGATGTCCTGACCTGAGATGCGGACGCGCTTCGCGCCGTCGAGGATCACGCGGCCCAGTGAGCCCTGCGCCTGGAAACCGACGAACAGGATCGTCGAATCCCGGCGGTGGAGATTGTGCTTCAGGTGATGACGGATGCGTCCCGCCTCGCACATGCCCGAGGCGGCGATGATGATCGCGCCCGACATGTCGTTGATCCGCTTGGAGACGGCAGCGTCGTCGACGTAGTGGATCGCGGGATGGCGGAAGATGTCCTTCCCCTCGAGGTCCTCGAGCTCGCCCGCATGTTCGGCGAACACCGAGGTCGCGCGGTTGGCGAGCGGTGAATCGACGAACACCGGCACCGCGGGGATACGGTTCTCGTCGGCGAGGTGTGCGATGTCGAGCAGCAGTTCCTGCGTCCGTTCCAGCGCAAAGGCGGGGATGACGAGATTGCCGCCGTGCCCGACGGCCCGGCGGATCTCCTCTTCGAGCAGGTCACGTCGCTGGTCGATCGTCATCCGCACTCGAGCCCGGTTGCCGTAGGTGGATTCGCAGACGACATGGTCCGATCCGGAGGGGCCCTCGGGATCGGGGTGGAACGCCTTCTGGGCGGGGCCGAGGTCGCCGGAAAAGAGCAGGCGCACGCCCCCCGCCTCGATCTCCGCCGACGCGGCACCCAGGATGTGCCCCGCGTTCCACAATCGCGCCCGAAAGCCTGCGGCGGGCTCGAACCACTCCTCGAGTGCGACCGCCCGGGTGTGTCCCCAGGCGGCGAGCGCATCCTCCTCGGTGTAGAGCGGGACGAACCGCTTCTCGCGCGTGCGATCGCGCCGCCGGTTTCGCCGCTCGGCCTCGAACTCCTGGATGCGCCCGGCATCGGCGAGCATGAATTCCAGCAGGTCGGCGCTCTGGCCGGTGCAGAAGATCGGCCCGTCGAAACCCTGCGCCACCAGCTTGGGCAACAGACCGCAATGATCGATGTGGGCATGGGTGAGGACGACCGCGTCGATCTCGTCCGGCGCGAACGCGAAGTCGCCGTGGTTCAGCTCCTCGAGGCTGCGTGAGCCCTGGAACAGGCCACAGTCCACGAGGATCCGCGTGTCGCCGAGTGCGACCTCCATGCACGAGCCGGTCACGGTCTTGGCGGCACCGTGGAAGACGAGAGTCGGATGTTGCACCACGCGCAGCTCCTACGGAGTCGCCTGCCGAAATTGTAGGTATCACAGCCAAGCTATCCGAACATCCGGGTCGGGCAGCCGTGCTTGGAAATCTCGCTGACTCGGCGGCGCCGGTCGGGCCCGGCTGAAGGCCTTCACCCGGGGGTCACCCCGCGTGAATATCACCCCGGCAATCACCCGCGTCGGCCGTTACGCCCGCCGGCGGCCGGTCGATGGACATCGTGGTGGCGCCGAGCACCCCGACGCTCGGCGTCACCCCGTACCGGGCGCCCCCGCCTCGAGCAGACGGGGCGGGGGTGTTCGTCGCGTCAGTCCCGCGAATCCGCGCACACGCCGGTGCCGATTCGCTCGTCGCGTGCCGCTCGGTGCGGTGACCGCCGTGGACCGTTCGTCCGCCGCGGAGCGGACCGCGGCGAGCGGTGCTCGGCTCTCAGGGGATGTCTCATTTGGGGAGCTTCTTCCAGCAGGTCAGCGCGGCGGCGAGTTGGAGGAAACCGGCGAAGTGCTCGCCGTGACGTTCGTAGCGGATCGTCAGCCGGCGGTAGCCGGTCAGCCACGC